>JAPSKG010000098.1 GCA_031177795.1 Domibacillus sp. | reverse complement strand
CCCATTGTTATTATAGCTCGGAGGTTTCGCTAATGAAAAATGTATTCCAAATTGTCGGCTACCAAAACAGCGGCAAAACAACATTAATGGAGAAATTAATTAAATCTGCTTCAGAAGCAGGGCTGCACACGGCTTCTATTAAGCATCACGGACATGGAGGCGTTCCTGATTCAAAAGACAGCAGCCGGCATCAGCAAGCGGGCGCCGCTGTAGCCGGCGTAGAAGGAGAAGGTGTTCTTCAGCTGAACATCAAGCAGGAAAACTGGACGCTGTCTGCCATTTTAAATTTATACAGTTTGTTTTCAGTTGATTTTGTTTTTATAGAAGGGTTTAAAAAAGAAACTTACCCAAAAGCAGTGCTAATTAAAAATCAAAAAGATCTGCTTCTTTTAGAACTTGAAAATATTCAGTGCGTCATCAGTTGGATTAAACTCCCGGAAATGAACTGCCCGGTTTTTTCTATTGAAGCTGAAGATGAATATCTTCCATTTATTTTGAAAAACTATGTGTTTTTACTTTGATTTTTATAAGCAGGTTGCATCATTTTACGAATAGCTTTTCCCCTTTTGGACATCTTGAATAAAAAAGGGGATGAAGACAATGTGGAAATGGATAGTGCTGGTTGGTTTGCTTGCAGGGTGCCGGGCGGATGAAACAATAACGCCTGAAAAAATGTCTGCACCGGCAAATGACCCGCAGGAAGCTGCTCAAAACCCAACCACTTCGTTAAAAGTGATGGAAAAAGAAGAAACAGGCAATTATCTAGCTGACTCGGCAGGTATGGCGCTTTATTACCATATACACGATAAAAATGGAGTTTCTTCTTGTACAAATCAGTGTCTTGAAAAATGGCCGCCTTTTTACCTTGGATCCAGTGAAATTCCGGAAGGATTCAGCAAATCGGATTTTGGAGTTATAACAAGGCGGGACACAGGAAAAAAACAATCAACTTACAAAGGATATCCCCTTCATTATTTTTCAAAGGACCAAATGGCCGGACAAACAAATGGCTACAGTGTAAATGATGAGTGGTACACAGTAAACAATGCAATTGAGCGAAGTGCCAGGGCCAATTGAAAAACAAAGCTGTTCAAGTAAAACTTGGACAGTTTTTTTAATTTTTAACAAACACTGGAAAATGGATTAAAAGATTTTCTTTATTTTCATAATATACCAATTAAAAAAGTAAAATGGGTTTTTAAGAAACTTAGATTATAAGTTTTTCTATTTGAAAAAAATATTTTTTTGTTAAAGCATAGTTCGTTTTTTTGTAATAAAACGGGTATACAAAACATAATATTAGAAAATCGGAGGGATCGATATGGGATGGAAATATTGGAAGGTGGTTTTACGTTATGGTCACGTAGGAAAACGAAATGAAATCAGTGTAGCGCGCTATCTTGTTACAGAAGAGCACTATACACCGATCTTCGTAATGGACCAGGCTGCAGATATGCCCGGCGTTAAACATAACGGGGTTACATCCGTAAAAGAAGTCACACGAAGCGAGTTTGTAGAAGGCAAAAGACTGGAGCAGGAGAATTTTTTCCTTCAAAAGATGAAAGCGTTTCATGACAATCAAACAGCTTAAAGAAAAACGGTCTCTACTTGCCCTTTAAATGGCAAAAGGGATCGTTTTCTTTTATTTTGAAAGAAAAGTGGGAGAAACGGGCAATATAGTAGTTATAGGCAGCTATTTTGTTGATTTAATAATAAAGATGCCGTGTTTTCCAGTGCCAGGTAAAACGATAATTGGCAGTCCTTTTTAAAGAGGACCAGACGGAAAAAGAACCAATTAAGCAACGGCAGCTGCCGGGTGGTTCAAAGGTTACATTCGTTACAAAAATCGAGAAAGATATATTTGAAAAGGCCCTGGCGCAATTTAAAAAGGAAAGAAAAATGGGTACTGCAAGGACGGGTTTGGTTGCCTTGGACCCCAATGGGGAAAACAATATCATTATTGCTCTAGGGGCATGTGGTACAATAAAAAAGAAGATGTGCTGGATGCAAGTAAAGAAATGAAAAAAGCAGACATTGTTTTGCTTTAGCCTGAAATCAATTTGGAAGCGATTCAAGCCGTGATTGACCAGGCTGCAGTACATAACGTACCATTGTTGTTAAATCCGGGTCCTTGTGTGAAATTTCCGCTTGAATGGTTAAAATACGTTACGTATATCCCTCCAAATAAAGTAGAAGCAAAAGGGTTAACGGGCGTGGAAGTAGAAGGAGAAACATCGGCGCAAAAAGGTGTTTATTTATCAAAGAAAAATCAGGCGGAAAATTGTTTCCAGGTTTTCATGTGCATGCAGTAGATACAATCGGCGCAGGAAATGCGTTTAATGGTACATTTGCTGACGCTATCAGTGCTGGAAATCTTCTTGAAGAAGCAGTTCAATTCGGACAGGCAGCGGCCGCTTTGTCTGTGACGAAACCAGGAGCGGCTAAAGCAATACCGTCAGCTGGCGAGATAAACACGTTTTTAAGCAGCCAGCTTTAGGGAATAAGAATAAAAAGGAGAGATGTTACTATGGGTTTTTTAAGCAAGTTATTCGGGGGCAAAGAAGAAAAGGAAGCTCCAAAAAGTGTATCTGAGGTTGTACTTGTTTCACCAATGACAGGAAATTCTGTAAGTTTAGGAGATGTGCCAGATCCGGTTTTTTCACAAAAAATGATGGGCGACGGCATAGCTTTTTCACCGTCAGAAGGAAAAGTAGTAGCACCTGCGGATGCAAAAGTGCTGAACGTGTTTCCGACAAAGCATGCTATTGGTCTTGAAGCAACAGGCGGACTGGAGATTTTAATTCATATTGGCCTGGACACGGTAAACATGAAGGGTGAAGGGTTTAACGTACATGTAGCAGAAGGAGATCAAGTGAAAAAAGGCGATCTGTTGGTTACGTACGATCTTGACCTTGTTAGTGAAAAAGCAACAAGTACAATTACACCGATGATTATCTCAAACGGGGACATTGTTAAAAACATGGACAAACATGAAAACACGGCAACCGTAGCAGGAGAAACACCTGTTTTAACAATTACACTATAAGAAAAAGTAAAAAGGATATTCCAATACTGGAATATCCTTTTTAATTGGCAAGAAAAAGACGGTTTGTTTTATTGGCGAAAAAGATTTATTTTGCTTTTTTGTTTAAAATATGGCCGGCAAGCGCATATAAAACAATCGTCGAAGACAAATGAGCGGAAAACTGGGAAGGGTCTTGCTGAGGATAAACTTCAACAAAATCCATGCCGACAATGCCTTGTTTTGCTATTTCGTGAACAAGCGTCAAAAGTTCATAAGAGGTTAAACCATTTCCGTCTACCGGCCCACCCGGGTTAAAGGCGTAATCAAGCACATCACTGCAAATGCTTAAATAAACACAATCAACTTTTTGTGAAGCCAATTTGTGTAAATGGCGTGCAAGTGCTTTTAAATCTTTATGTTCCCGAATATCATTAATGGTAATTGTTACGGCACCTGCTTCATGTGCATTCCGTCCGCTTTCCGGCTTGTTGCGCGGCCCGTGAATGCCTGTATGGATAATGCTTTTATTCCGGACGCCTTGCTGTTCATACAACCGCATAAATGGACTGCAGCGCGCATACGGGTCGCCATCATGAGAAGGCAAATTATCATAATGGGCATCAAGATGGATGATACCGACTTTTTTCCCCGAGTTTGCCAGTGACCGAATAATTGGAAAAGTCACTCCATGATCGCCGCCAAGGCCGATTAAAAACTTGCCGCTTGCCCACAAAGGCTCAGTAAACTGTGTGATCCGGTCCATTGTTTCTTCTACATCTGCCGGTACTACGTCCACATCGCCTATATCTCCAAGCTTTATGTGTTCAAATACATCTATATGGTTTAATTCTGGCAAATAGCCACTATAGCGCCCGGAACTTAAACGCATAACTTTTGGGCCAAGTTCACAGCCGGTGTAATCACCCCAGGTTACAGCACCCTCCCAGGGTATACCGTAAATAACGGCATCAGCGCTGCTTAAATCCTCTTTGTTTACCAGGTTTTTTGCTCCAAGAAAACAAGGGGTGTTTCCATAAATTGTTTCGCTCATTTCAACAGTCCTTTCTATAAATCTGCACACTGTTTTATTCCCTGATGGTTTGGAAAAAAACCGGAAATTTAAAGAATAAAAGTGATAAACTGGACGAAAGAGCGATCAAGTAAAACGCTTGTCTGCACTTTTTCTAACATTCTTTAAAATCTGAACGATGACATTTGGCGGCGAGTATGCCATGATCCCGGGGACTGAACAGAAAATAGTTGAAAAAGCGCTGATTCATGATTGGAAATTTTCCCATATATGCACTTTTTTTAGTCGTGGTTTTTTGCAGGATCACTGTATTTACTGGTTAAAAAATACTTATCAGGCTTATGTAACGGGAAGGGCATTTTATTCATAAAAATAAGATTTACAGAATATAAAAAGGTATATTCACTTTCTTGAGCAAGCTGACTATTTATTCAGCTTGCTTTTTTATTTCCTGGTTATCGTTAAACAATGATGGGCAATGGTGGAATAAATGGTGATTTGGATATGATAAAAAGGGGAAGAAACTTTAGTGAAAGCCGATTTTAAAAAAACCTTCTGCCTAAAAGGTTTAAGGCGGTTTTGCAAGCCAGTGAGGCGAAGAGCTTCCTAAAAAAGAAACAGGATGATATGGTTAAAACCAAAGTGGGAAATAAGCCCAATTAAAAAGGAGGAAATAAAATGCCAAATGTAACAGTAGAAGGATATGGAACATTCAACGTAGAAAAAGGAAAAAAACTTGTTTTAGCTTTAGAAGATAACGGAGTAGATATTCTTCATCGCTGTGGAGGCAAAGCAAGATGTACAACTTGCCGGGTAGAAGTTATTGAAGGAGATTTTTCTGAATTAACCAGTGTGGAACAAACAGCATTTTCAGGAAAAGGGCTGATGGATACTGGCTTGCGCTTATCGTGCCAGGTGCACGTAAACGGGGATGCAACGGTCCGGCCAGTAATGACAGAAAAAGAATCAGGCATGGATGCCGGGCCGCGGCCGGCAGAATAAATGTATTTTTGCCGGCGTAGGCTAAAGTAAAAGAAGAAGTGGCAGAGAGAAAAGAGGGGTTCAACAAATGCTTGTCATTGAAAACGATTGGTTAAAAGTAAACATTGCAACAGAAGGAGCAGAAGTGCGCCAGGTGCATCACAAGAAAAATGGAATGGATTATATGTGGAGTGGCAACAGCGCTTATTGGGGAAGAGTTTCTCCAGTTTTGTTCCCGATTGTCGGAAGATTAAAAAGAGACCGTTTTACGTTAGATGAAAAAACCTATCATATGTCCCAGCACGGTTTTTTAAGGGATGTAAATTTCAAGGTGAAAGCCCAGTCAAAAGAAAAAGCCTCATTTGTATTTGAATCTGAAGGTTCATTTCAAGACGTATATCCATACGAGTTTCAAGTCGTTATTCATTACACACTCGAGCAAGATTCACTTCAAGTTCAATGGGAAGTGATAAACGAAAGCCGTAAAACCATGTATTTTTCCATTGGAGGACATCCTGCTTTCCGCATTCCTTTAGCGGAGGGTGAAACGATTGAAGACTATACAGTAGAGCTTGTTCCTGCATCAGATAAAAAAGTGATTGAATATGAATTGGAAAACTCTCTTGTAAAAGAAAAAGGAACCGTTCAAGGCCGGCAGGTTATTTCTTTAAAGCCGTCTGTGTTTGCCAATGACGCATGCATTTACAGTCATATCGATCACGCATCAATAAAATCCAGCAAATCAAATCATGGTGTTGAAGTTGAGCTGACCGGCTTTCCTTTTGTTGGGCTGTGGTCTAAATACAACAAAGAACAAAATACAATAGCCCCATTTGTTTGTATTGAACCGTGGTATGGTATTGCTGATGCTGTTGAAACAACTGGTGACTTCAAAGAAAAAAAAGGGATAAATCAACTTGAAGCAAACCAAACATTCAAAGCTGGATACAAAATGGCCTTTAAGTAAAAAACCAAATAAATAAAAAGAAAAATGGAGAAGCTTGCTGCTTCTCCATTTTTGTTGCTGCCGGCTTAATAAAAACATGTTATTAATCGCTGTTTTTCTTTGCGGCTGCTTCATCATGAAGTTCTTCACGGAAGCCTTCAATGCTTTCTCTGCGGCGTTCATTTTTTGCTTTAATGGCATTTTTTTGTTTTTCAGAGGAAAAAATCATTGATTCTTCTGCTGCCTCTATGTTCTCGAGGGTGTTATGAACCATTTTTTGCAGTTTTTGTACGTTATCTGACCGGTTATCCGGGTTTGGGGTATTTTTGCCTCTTTTTTGGGCCATCATAATTCCTCCTTTACGATTGTAGTGCCTTACAGGTCATAGCCTATCCATTTAACATTCACCTATTCCCGCCATTTTTTTGTGCTTTTCCTTTTCTCCTGCATTGTAAATTAGTCGAATAACCTCTGTATTTTTGGCATCAGCAAGTTTGAAGGTGCTTCTTTTTCAGGGGATGGTTATAGAGAAGAAAAGATGGGGCAACCTAGCTGTAAACAAATGCATCGATTGTATTTGCACCCATTTAAAAGGAGGTCCGGACCATTGGACGTCATTTCTGTCATTATTCCGGCTTACAATGAAGAAGAAAATATCCAAATGATTTATGAAAAAATTATCCATGAGTTTTTACGGCTTCCGTACGATGTGGAAATGCTGTTTATCAACGATGCCAGTACAGACCATACACTGGATCAAATTAAACAGTTATCTGCCAAAACAAGCAAAGTGAAATATATTTCTTTTTCTAGAAATTTTGGAAAAGAAGCCGCTCTTTTAGCAGGGCTTCAGCATATAAGCGGAAGAGCGGTCATTATCATGGATTCTGATCTTCAGCATCCGCCTTACTTAATTCCAGAGCTAATCAAAGGATATGAGGAAGGATACGACCAGGTGATTGCCCGGCGAAATCGAAAAGGAGAGCGGTTATTCCGGAAATTATGCTGCTCTGCTTATTATAAATTGATTAACAAAGTAGTGGATGTAAAGTTAGAAGACGGTGTGGGAGACTTTAGGCTTCTCAGTGACCGGGCTGTCCAGGCCGCTTTGTCGTTAAATGAAGGCCAGCGTTTTTCTAAAGGCCTTTTTTCCTGGATCGGCATGGAACAAAAAATAATCGATTACGAAAATGTTCTTCGTGAAAATGGAGAAACGAAATGGTCGTTTTCAAAGCTGCTTAACTACGGGTTAGATGGGATTTTGTCTTTTAATCACAAGCCTCTCAGAATTTGTTTTTATACAGGCACGTTTATTTTACTGCTCTCTGTTATATACAGTGCGCTTTCTTTTATTCATATCTTAAAAGAAGGAATTGATGTGCCGGGGTATTTTACTATTATTACGGCCGTGCTTTTGCTTGGAGGCATTCAACTATTAAGCTTGGGTGTTATAGGAGAGTATATCGGCAGGATTTACTGTGAAACAAAAAAACGTCCGCCTTACTTAATTCAAGAAACAAACATTATGAATGGAGTAACGTATGAAAAGAACAGGCCGAGAATTTATCCGATTCGTGATCATAGGGGGAATTAACACTCTGAATTACTATATCCTTTATTTGCTGCTTCACAAAGCAGCAGCATTCGGATATATGATTTCTCATATTGCAGCTTTTTCTTTAAGTTTGATTGTGTCGTTTTTTTTAAATTCCTATATTACCTTTAATGTAAAACCGACACTAGCGAAGTTTTTGGCGTTTCCATTCACACAGCTTTTTAACTTTACTGTTTCTTCTTGTTTTATGTATGTGTTTATTGAATATTTTCATCTGAGCAGTTTTATGACACCTCTTTTGTCTGTTGTGGCTGCTGTGCCAATGACGTTTTTTTTCACAGGAAAAATTTTAAAAAAAGAGAGCGTGAAAGGATGAGAAAAAAACCGGTCCTGCTGTTGCTGTTCTGCAGTTTGCTTTTATCTGCAGCTGCACATCTCTTTTTTTTGCAGGAATGGGCAAAAGGACAGTTTATGATTGGCCCAAACGATGGATTGTCCCAGATTATTCCTTTTAAAATGTTTATTTACGATCAATACAAGCAAGGGAACTTTTTTTATTCATGGGGCTTCGGGCTTGGCGGCGGATTTTACAGCCAGTTGGCTTATTATTTTTCCACATCGCTGTTTTTCTTTTTTACGGTTTGTTTGGTAGGATTGCTAGAACTTTTACAGATTATCAGCCCGCCTGACATTTTCTTTTGGGCCCATGCAGCAATTGTTGCAAGCATTGTTCGGTTAAGTGTTA
>JAPSKG010000097.1 GCA_031177795.1 Domibacillus sp. | reverse complement strand
AGAGCCTACTCCTTCACTCATGCGAAAGACCGGAGCATCTTTTCCGGATTTACCTGATGTTTCCAGTAATTTCTCAAACCATGAATTTCCTGCTTCTAAATTAAGACCGTTGTAAAACACTGCATCAGCATCGGTTGTTTTTTGTATATCCAGCGGAAGCGGATCGTATTCATGCGGATTTGAACCAACTGGTGCCAGGCTATGAATTTCCACCCGGTTCCCGCCTACATTTTTAACAATGTCATATAAAATGGAATACGTTGTGACCACTTGAATTTTATCGTTTTTGGATGCTGTTTGTTCTGTTTTGTTGCTGCTGCATCCTGCTGCAATAAACACTAGTATTCCTGCCAAAAACCAAATTATTTTTTTCATTTTCTTCACTCCTGTTTTTTATTTGTTAACGAGCAGTTTTTGTTTTGCACGCCTTGTGCGCCAAATAATTCCTTGCTTTGGCGAAAAGAAAAAAGCAAGCAAAAACAAAATGGTTGAAACAAGGACAATCGCTGCTCCCGATGCAAGGTTGTAAGTAAAACTAATGTAAAGTCCCACTACAGACGCGGTAACACCAAGCAATGCAGAAACGTACAGCATAACCCAAAGCCGGTCCGTCATTAAATAAGCAGTTGCTGCTGGAGTAATTAACATGGCCACAACAAGAACAATGCCTACGGTTTGCAAAGACGCCACAGTTACCATTGTTAAAAGCGTCATTAAAAAATAATGAATCCATTTCACCGGCAGGCCATATGCTTGAGCCATTGTGCGGTCAAATGAAGAAACAAGCAGTTCTTTGTAAAAAAGGAAAACCGCCAGAAGGACAATAAGGCCGATAAACAGAGTTGTCCACATATCCGATGCACGCACAGCCAGCACGTTCCCGAAAAGAATGTGGTATAAATCGGTGCTGCTTTTCATGAAAGTGATCAAAATAATGCCAAAAGCAAAAGCAGCGGTAAACATAATGCCAATAGAAATGTCTTGCTTAATCCGGCTGTTTTGGCTAATAAAGCCAATGCATAAAGCTGTTGCAACACCTGAAATAACCGCACCAACAAAAAACGGAATTCCCAGCATATAAGAAACAGCCACTCCTGGAAGAACAGCGTGTGAAATAGCATCTCCCATTAGCGCCATGCCTCTTAAAATAATAAAACAGCCAATGACTCCGCAAATAATTCCAACCATTGCTGATGTAAGAAGCGCTTTTTGTAAAAATTCATACTCGGCAATTGCTTCAATAAAATTCATTACCCGTTCACCTCCTGTTGCTCAAGAAAAGAAAAAGGATCTTTATATGCACTTTGCAATATTTCTTTCCGGCAAACCGATTTTGCATCGCCAAAGGAAAGAACGGTTTTGTTTAAAAGCACCAGCTGGTCAAAATACTCATTCGCTTTGCTTAAATCATGATGAACAACAAAAATTGTTTTTCCTTGTTTTGCCAGATCTTTCAGCAAACGAATCATGACTGCTTCGCTGGCCA
Organism: Domibacillus sp.; assembly: GCA_031177795.1. GTDB lineage: Bacteria > Bacillota > Bacilli > Bacillales > Domibacillaceae > Domibacillus. The sequence continues at coordinate 6,829 of JAPSKG010000097.1, read as the reverse complement.
TGTCGACACCTGCAAATGGCTCATCAAAAAACAAGATATCTGCTTTTTGTGCAAACGCCCTGGCTAAAAAAACACGCTGCTGCTGCCCGCCCGACAACTCTCCAATTTGGCGGTCGCTGTATTTTTCCATCCCCACTTTTTTTAAACAAGCTCGAGCCCATTCTTTTTCTTTTTTTCCTGGCTTTTTAAAAAATCCAAGCTTTGGATAAGTTCCAATCAAAACAGTATCAAAAACGGTAATTGGAAAATCCCAGTCAATTTCACTTCGCTGCGGCACATAAGCAATAGATGTTTTCATTTCGTTAAATGATTTTCCATGAAACGCTACGCTGCCGCTTTCTCTTGGAATCAGTTGCAGCAACGCTTTTAAAAGCGTTGATTTCCCTGCCCCATTTGGGCCGATGATGCCAACCAGCCGGCCAGCATCAATGGATAAGCTAACTTGCTGGATTGCTTTACTTCCAAAATAAGACACATTTAATTGCGATATTTCTATAGCAGGTTTCATTAAACCCCTCCTCTTTTTTCCCAACACAATTATTTTGCTCACAGGCAACTTTTATATTAAAAAAATTTATTTCTTATAATTTATGCACTAACGTCAAAAAGTTTCCCTACTGAAACATTTTAACTTCAATGCAAGTTTATTGTCAATAAAAAAACAGTCCGGAAAAGGTTCCGGACTGTTTTACTTTTCATCTTTATAGGAATACAATTCCCCTTGTTTTCCGTAGTCATTAGGCTTTAAGTCTTCAAAAAAGATAAACACTTTATCTGCTTCTACATCAAATGATTCTGTTACTGCAGCAGTCATTTTTTTGACTAAATCACGTTTTTGCTCTGGAGTTTTTCCTTCTAACACTTTTACTGTTATAAACGGCATGAAAAACACCCTTTCATTTTTAAACGCCCGGAAACCAGCCCGGTGTGTTAATGATCGCTTTCCAAAGCGGATCCGGAATAACGAGCTTTTCTTGATTGCTTACATCCAGCTTTGTTATGATTTCCTGCTCTTTTCCGCTTTTTACTTTTTGTACCCAATCCGGGTCAATAATTAACCCGCGGCCAAGAGCCACTAAGTCACTTCCTGTTTCAAGTGCCTTGATTGCATCATTCGCTGTGTAAATAGAGCCTACTCCTATCACCGGAACTCTGTCACCTGCGCGCTCTTTAATAAGCTCGAGCCGCGGCCGTGAATCTTCAGCGCCCCGTCTTGGCTTTGACCAAAATTCCATTAACGAAACATGCAGGTAATCAAGGTTTTTTTCTTTTAATGCATCAATAAGCTCCAACGTATCTGCCATTGTTAAACCTGGCGTTTCCGGCTCTTCCGGTGAAAAACGATAACCTACTGCAAACGGCCTTTCCGCTTTTTCTGCCGCTTTTTTCACAGCGTCTACTACCGCTAACGGAAAAGCAAGACGTTCTCCCCATTTATCTGTTCTTCGATTAGTGTGAGGAGAAAAAAATTGCTGGATTAAATAACCGTTTGCACCGTGAATTTCCACACCATCAAAACCAGCTTCTATTGCCCGCCTTGTTGTTTCCGCAAAAGCTTGAATAATTTGTTTTATTTCTTCCTCTGTTAATGCTCGCGGGACCGCACTTCCTTTGGCTTCAGCCAAAACATTACTGGCGCTTACCACATCGCCATCCACAAGATGTGGAGGCGCCATCCGCCCTGCATGAAAAATCTGCAAAATTGCTTTGGCTCCTGCTTCTTTTATCGTAAAAGCCAGGCGAGCCAGGCTTGGGATCAATTCATCACGGTCACCGCCAAATTCTCCTTCAAAGCCTTTTCCATTGGGCGTCACATACGTGCAGGCGGTAATAACGGCCCCTACTCCTTTAGAGCGGCGCGCATAATAGTCAATTTCTGCATTAGTAACCGTACCATCCTCGTTTGAAGAAAAATTAGTCATCGGCGCCATTAACAGCCGGTTTTTTAAAATTAAACCGTTTCTAAAAGCAAATTCTTCAAACAAAGCTGCATATTTCGTGTTCATTTAAAAAACTCCTTTTGAGATTAGTACCGGTTCCATTCAAGCAAACCCAGTAGAGGACCGAAAGCTCATTAGGAATATTGTTTTTTTATGCTTTGCAGCTGGGTAATTAATTGTCCGAACCACTGTTCATCTTTTGTTGCAAGAGCAATATCAATCAATTGCTCAATTTGTGTTTCTTCTAAATCAGCCTTCGGCACTTTCCCCATTGATTTAGATAAAACATGAATCATTCTGCCGATCAGTTCTTTATTGACGGAGTCGACGATATATACTTTCATGATGTCTTCCGGATCCTCTATCTTTACAGCATAACCGTAGATTTTTTGTTTATCCCACGTTTCGCCTTGAACCCAGTCACCCACGTTAAAATGTATTTTGTTCTTCATTTTTTTCCCTTCCCTACATCAACCGGTTATCCATCTGTTTTAATTTTATGTAGAACAGCTGCAACCGTATATTGATCTAAAAGTACTGCCACGGAATTTTCCGCTTCTTGAAAAATATCATCCATAACATGCTGCGTTTTAGATGACACCGGGCATTCATGGCCAGGATCCCCTGTTTGCCAGTTTGGATGCAACGCACCAAGCGAAATTGCCTGGTAAATTTGGCCAAGTGTAATGTTTTCAGGCTTTAATCCGAGGAGGTATCCTCCGCGTGTGCCTTCTTTTGTTTTCACGAAACCGGTTTTACGGAGAATACTCATTATTTTCCGAATACGTGCCGGATTGGTAGCTACATTGCATGCAATCGCTTCACTGCTTGCCATATGCCCTGGCAAATAAGCCAAATAAACAAGGCTATGGACAGCGATTGTGAAATCACTGTTCAAAAACATGTTCCCCTTTCTTGAACATACTGTAATTTTATTTTTTACAGTTCAAAAAGTCAACGAAAGTGATTTTACATGACATTTTTCCTGAAGTCAACTTGTTTTTTGATTTTAAACCGGGACTTTCCCACCTAATTTTTCAAGAAACCGTTTTATTAAAAGATGATGGTTTATTCGTTTTCACGCCGGCTTATTTTCACCAGCCAGCTTTAATATTGCAAGCGGCAAAAGCAAATTATTCGAGAGGACAGGACGAAAAACTTTAGGGGCTGCGTTTTACTTTGCTCACCAGTTGCCGATGGTAGATCCTGCTCATTATAAAAAGGGTAAATACCCCAATTATTATTGTTCTATACACAACATTATGGAAGATCTAATTAAATACGGATTCATTCTTGGAGGTTTCTTCGTTTTTATCGGGTTTATCGCCGTACGGATCTTGATTCTCAAAAGAAAAAGACGAAAAAAATAAACACCCGAGAAAAAGCCACCTGGAATTGAGTTTCTTGCGGCTTTTTTTAATTGGTTAAATTATTTCTTTTTTTAAGATGGCTGTTTTGTTTTTTTATTTGAGTATCCGTTGTTCGGCTTGCTATTCTTTTTTTGTTTTGAAAAGATTGTTTTTTGCCCTAAATACTTTAAACGGGAAAGCGGCGCAACAACAAAAAGCCCGCAAGCTTTTAAGCCGCGGGCTCTTGTTTATTTCTTATCTTTATTTTCCCAGAAGTCTGCGTTTTTAATGCCAAGCGCTTTTGGGTCAAACGTAGGGTCAAGACCTTGCTTTTTCTGCTGTTCATAGTCTTTTAATGCAATAAGGGCCGGCTTTGCCAGAATCACAATCGCAATTATGTTCAGCCAAACCATAATGCCAAGTCCGGCATCGCCAAGAGCCCAGGCAAGCGTTGATTCATTTGTTGCCCCATAAAAAGTTGTGATAAGCAAAATAAATCGAAGTGCATTAATGGCAATTGGACTTGTTTTACCGCGCATTAAATAAGAAATATTTGTTTCAGCAATATAGTAATAAGCCATGATTGTTGTAAAAGCAAAGAAGAAAAGTGCCACAGCTACAAAGCCAGCCCCAAGTCCTGGAATAACACTGTCAATTGCAGCTTGTGTAAAGCCGGGACCAACTTCCACTCCTTCAAGGTTGCTAACAAGTATTGTCCCATCTTCTGCCTGGGTATTATACATGCCTGTAAACAAAATCATAAAAGCGGTTGCTGAACAAACAAACAATGTATCAATATACACAGAAAATGCTTGAACTAAACCTTGCTTGGCCGGATGAGAAACTTCGGCCGCAGCGGCCGGATGGGGGCCTGTTCCCTGTCCTGCTTCGTTTGAATAAACTCCGCGTTTAACACCCCAGGAAATAGCCATACCGAGCAAGCCGCCAAATACTTGATCCACTCCAAATGCACTGCGGAAAATTAATGAGATAACTGCTGGCAATTCTGTGATATTCATAGCGACGATAATAATAGATAACAGAATGTAACCAAGTGCCATAAACGGCACAATAATCTGGGCGGCATTAGCGATACGCTTTACACCGCCAAAAATAATAAAGCCGAGCAATACAACAATAATAATACCGGTAACAACAGGGCTGATTCCAAATGCATTTTCAACCCCGGCTGCAATCGAGTTGGATTGAACACCCGGCATTAAAATTGCCATGGCGATTAGTGCGGCAACAGCAAATAGTACAGCAAACCATTTCCATCCAATCCCTTTTTCAATATAATAAGCGGGACCGCCACGGTACTGTCCGTCTTGCTTTGTTTTATAAATTTGAGCTAGCGTGGACTCAACATATGCACTGGAGGCGCCAATAAAGGCAATCGCCCACATCCAAAACACTGCGCCAGGACCGCCGTAAAAAATAGCTGTAGCAACACCGGCAATGTTTCCTGTGCCGACGCGTCCCGACAACGCAATTGACAATGCCTGAAACGATGAAACTCCTGCGTCTGAACTTTTTCCCTGAAACATTAACACAATCATTTCTTTTATATGGCGCACTTGTAAAAAACGAGTTAAAATTGAAAAAACTAACCCAACGCCAAGCAAAATGTAAATAACCGGTTCACTCCATAAAACAGCATTTAAACCTGACACGAACTCTTCCAAAGACACCTCTCCGTTTCTTTTAAAATAATAGTTTTCTACTTTAATAGAATAAAGGAAAACATAAAAAAATACAATAATATGTTAGTTTTTCTTACATTAAAAAAGCACCTGTCGGCCGACAGGTGCTTTCCTGTTACGAGGAAATGTAATCGCCGCCGTTCACGTGAATCGTTTGTCCCGTAACATATGTGGAATCATTTGATGCTAAATAAACATAAGCCGGTGCGTTTTCAGCTGGCTGCCCCATCCGCCCCATTGGTGTACTGTCCCCATGCTTGGCAACTTTTTCTTCATTAAACGTTGCAGGTATAAGTGGTGTCCAAATCGGTCCTGGGGCTACCGCATTTACACGAATTCCTTTGGCGGCCAAATTAGCAGCCAGTGACCGCGTAAAAGTAGTAATAGCCCCTTTTGTAGAAGAATAATCAATTAGCTCCGGGGAACCGCGGTAAGCAGTCACTGATGAAGTATTAACAATGGCATCCCCTTTTTTCAAATGAGGCAGAGCGGCTTGCGTTAAATAAAACATAGAGAAAATGTTTGTTTGGAACGTTTCCTGGAGCTGCTCCGGTGTAATAGCCAAAAAGTCTTTTGTCGGAAACTGCTTTGCCGCATTGTTAACAAGAACGTTTAAACCTCCAAATTCAGCAATCACTTTATCAACAAGCTTTTTACAGTTTTCCGGGTCGCTAATGTCTGTTGCTACACTTAGCGCTTTAACACCGTAGGCTTCAATTGCCTGGACCGTTTTTTCAGCGTCTTGATGTTCATTTAAATACGCTATTGCTACATTTGCGCCTTCTTTGGCAAATGCAATCGCTGTAGCCCGCCCAATTCCGCTGTCGCCTCCTGTGATAAGAGCGACCCTTCCCGCAAGCTTTCCGGAACCCATATATTCCAAATCATCATAAATGGGTTCCGGCGTCATTTCCGATTCAATTCCGGGCTGCTCACTTTGTGTTTGAGGAGGGGTTTGTTCATCAATTCGTTCGTATTTATCTTTGGTCACAATTTCCAACTCCATCCCTTGTTTGTTTTACCCAAAAAGTATTCCCGGCTAAAAAAAAACTAAACCTAAAATACGCTTTAGCTCACCATTTTTCCCTTATTATGTAAAAAACGAGATAAAGAAAACAAAATAAATTTAATTGACGATAAGAACAAAAAAAGACACCCCATCAATAAGAGAGGTATAGTGGAAGAAAAAAAAGGATGAAGAAATATGTCTCTTGATAAAGCTTCTGCCAAAATCATAGCTGAAATAAATGAAACGGCTTCTCAATTCAACTCAACTATCGTAATTCGTGCAAATTCCAAAAGCTTTGATGCAAAAAGCATGCTTGGTTTAGCTTACAGTATTTTAAGCTGCAAATCTTTTAAGCTGGATATTAAAGGGCCTGACGAAGCAAAAGCGAAAATGGAAATGGCCCGTGTTTTCTGGAAACACGGACTGCCGGTTGAAGTGTTATAATGACCGTTGACAGTAAAGTTGTTTTCCGCTGTAAAGGAGTGAGTTCCTGTGATTTTATATGAAGGACTTCATCATGTTGGAGTAAATGTAACAAATTTGCAAAAAGCAAAATCATTTTACCGGGATGTTTTATGTTTAAAAGAACTAGAACGCCCGCCTTTTGATTTTGAAGGAGCCTGGTTTGCTGCCGGCCATCAGCAAATTCACTTGCTTGTTGCTCCGTTTTCCCAAACCATTCGGGAAAACGGCTTTTTATCAAGCCGTGAAGGACACTTTGCGCTTCGGGTTACCGATTATGCGCAAACACTTAACTGGTTAAAACAGCATCATGTACAAGTGCTTGAAAAGCCTCGAAGTAAAAGCGGCTTTGCTCAACTGTTTGTT
>JAPSKG010000096.1 GCA_031177795.1 Domibacillus sp. | reverse complement strand
TGTCCGGGGAACCTGCTGTCCCGATCACTTGAAACCCGGGTACAGATTCAACATAGCGGCGATTTAACTCTGCTACCATCGGATCGTCCTCAACAATTAATACGCGAATCATAATAGCTCCCCTTTCTTTTAAATCGGAATATTGATTTCAATAATCGTTCCTTTTCCTTTTTCAGATGAAACGTGAATGGTTCCATTTAACTGGCGGACGCTTTCATTCACCAAAAACAAACCATAGCCGCGCTTTTTTCCTTTTTTGGAATAGCCTTTTTTGAAAATGTTTTTTATTGATTCCATACCGGTACCATGATCTTTTACTTCAATGGTTAAAAGCGCTTCGTCGCTGTCAATCAGCACCGTGACCGGGCGGCCGTCTTGCTTTGTCGCGTCCAGCGCATTATCAATTAAATTTCCAAGGATGGTGATCAATTCATGGGTTAGCTGGCTGTTTTTTTGATCAGAAAGAAAAGACTCTTCGGCTAAAACCACTTTTTTTCCCTGCTCGCGGGCAAAGCTGATTTTGGCCAGCAAAAAGCCGGCAATCACCGGGTCTTGAATTCTCTTCGACAAATAGCCAATGCTGTCCTGATAGCGGATATTTATTTCTTGAATGTAAGCAGAAAGCGCTTCGTACTGCTTCATATGCACCATTCCTAAAATAACATGAAGCATGTTCATAAATTCATGCGTCTGTGCCCGCAACGCTTCTGCATACAGTTTGGTTCCGCTTAACCGTTCCGCCAGTTTTTTCACTTCCGTTTTATCCCGCACAGTCGTAATCGCGCCAATAATTTTTCCTTTTACAATTAACGGCGAACTATTGATAAAAAAAACAGAACCGTTTACTTCACTGTCGTCATCTACAAGGCGTTTTCCTTCTTCCAGAACTTGCTTCATTTTAATGTGCGGCATAATGTCACACATTTTTTTTCCTTCAAATGGCTCGGATAAGCCTGATTTTTGGAAAAGATTTGCGGCAGCTTCATTGATAAGGGTAATGGTCCCCGCGCGGTTCACAGCAACAATGCCTTCATATGTTGACTGTAGCATAATGCTTCGTTCTTCTAACAGCCGGGCAATTTCAACAGGCTCCAGGCCAAACATGACTTTTCGCACCCGGCGGCCGAGAAAAAGAGCGCCAGCCAAGCCAATCGTTAAGCCTGCTGCAATGCCTGCGTACACAATGCGCCGGCTTTCTTTAACAGCTTCTTGAATTTTTTCAAGTGTTATGCCGACTGCAACAGCTCCAATCAGCTCGCCTGTTTCCGAGAAAACAGGCGTAAAATACCGGACCGACACGCCAAGTGATCCGTGGGCTGTTGACAAATGTTCTTGCCCTCGCAGCACCGGCCCTTCATCACCGCCTTCAAACGGCTTGCCGATCAATGCCGGGTTCGGGTGTGATTTCCGAATGCCATTTTCATCAAAAACCGTTATATAGTCAGCACCGGCTTGTTTTCTTATTTTTTCAGCAAACTGCTGAATATCTCTTGTTCCGCTTTCAGAAAGGCCTTCTCTCACCACAGAAGATTGCGCCATTAACCGGGATGTCATGGTAACCGTTTCTGTCAGCTTGCTGCGGGTTGAATCGGCCACATCATCTGCAATCAAGATGTTGGTCACACCAAGAGCCGCTGCCACTACAACTACAACCAGCATGACAATAAGCGCTTGCAGCGTTATTTTTTGAAACATAGCGTTCCTCCACATAGTTTTCTTCTTTAGTAAGGTTGTCAGATTTTTTTTTATTCGGCAAGAGAAAAATTAAAAAACCTGGTTCAGCTGTTGGCTGAACCAGGTTTTTTAATGATCATCGGGTTTCCGCCTGCAAAAGCACCTGGCGGAACATCTTTGTTTACAAGTGTCATCGCCGAAACAATCGCTCCATCGCCAATGGAAATACCTGGCAAAAGAGTGCAATTAGCGCCTATCATAACATTATCGCCAATAACAACCGGGCCAATCCGGTATTCATCCGTTAAATACTCATGTGCGAGAATGGTTGTGTTGTAGCCGATAATTGTATTGGAACCAATTGTAATTTGCTCTGGAAACATAATATCTGGCACCACTTTATAAGCAAGCGCTGTTCCCTTCCCAATCTTCATCCCTAAAAACTGACGATATAAAGCGTTTTTTATCCGAACAAATGGAACAAACCTGCCTGTTTCAATGACAGCAGTGTTTTTTAGTGTTTTCCAAAATGAAACGGTTTTATAAATATGAAAAAGCGGATTTAATTCGCCTTCCAGCTTATATCGCTTTGTTTTTCTCATTTCTTGCTTGCCCCGATATTTAAAATATCGAGAAGGTCTGTCATTGATTCAAGCATGTAATCAGGATTGTATTGCGCTAAAAAATCTCGTCCTTTAATTGACCAGGCAACACCGGCAGTTTTAACTCCTGCATTTTGGCCTCCCTCAATATCATGGTAGTTGTCACCAATCATCAGCGCTTCTTCCGGAGAAGAACCAAGGGCTGCCAAAGCTTTTTCAAGCGGTTCTGGATGAGGTTTGGCATTTTCCACATCATCAAGGCCTATAACAACATTAAAATAAGGATCCAGGTTCGTAAGCTTCAGTCCTTTTACAACCGTTTCATGCAGTTTTGTTGAAACAATGGCCATCTTAAAGTTGTTTTCATGAAGGGTACGGATTGTTTCATAAACACCTTGAAATTCTGTTACAAGCGCATCATGCTGCGCTAAATTAAATTCCCTGTAATGGGCCACCATTTCCATTGTCCGCTCTGGATCCAGCGCTTCAAATGTATCAATCAGCGGAGGTCCCATAAAAGGATAAACATCTTCGCGCTCATATTGTCCTGGAAAAAAGTGATTTAATGTATGCAAAAAAGATTCTACAATCAATTCATTTGTGTTAATTAATGTTCCATCTAAATCAAATAAAAGAGTGGTAATGTTTGTCATGTTAAAGTAGCTTCCTTTCTTCTGGCTGACTCAGTTCGGTTCCATAGCCGGGCAACGACCAGGGTTAGCAAAACGGCAGTTAAAATTCGAATGACGAAAAGCGGCCAAACCGGGATGCCGAGCGGAATAAAAATAAGGGTGTCTTCAATAACTGCATGGCAGGCAACAAGAAAAATAAACGCCAGGGTCACATCCCGATGACTTACCCCATCTTCTTTTACCGCTTGAATCATTACAGCAGATCCGAAAGCAAGACCGATTAAAAGGCCCGAGGCAAGAGTCATCGAGGTGTTTTCTTTCATGCCGAGAAACCTTGTAACCGGAGACATGGCTTTTGAAAAAGCATCCAGCCATTTTAAGTCTTTTGCAATTTGAATGACAATCATTAGCGGAATGACAATGATGGCCAGCTGAAAAACACCGTAAAGGGCTTTTTGTAAGCCTAGCAGCAAAATCGCTCCCCATGTGTCCGGCTGGTTAACCGCTTCTGGCATCATTCCATATTGAGCAAGCTCGCTTCCGCCGCTCCAAACAAGATTGATCACAATGCCTGCAGTAGCTGCTAGCCCGAGGCGGACAGCCAGGATTACCCATATTTTCACTCCAACTTTGGAGGCAACTGTTGATTCAACAAATAAATTATGTGAAAACGACAGCATCATGGCCAGGATAAACACTTCTTTTACCGTTAAATCAAGCGATAAAATAGCTCCGATAGAAGCATATAAATTTAAAACGTTTCCGATCACAAGCGGAATGGCTGCATTACCCGACAAGCCGAAAATCCCCATAATCGGGCTGATCAGCTGGATGATCCAGGGCAGCACAGGCGTAAATTGCAAAATTGTCACAACAAGTGTTATCGGGAAAATTACTTTTCCAAGCGTCCAGGTTGTTTTACAGCCTGTTTGAAATCCTTTTAAAACCGTTTGTTTCAAGATGAAATCTCCCCTTTATTTGTTTGGTCATTGTAGCGGGGAAGAGTGTATTTTATGCGCCTGTAGACAAACAAGCCCACCGACAGGACAATTAACGATAACGAAAGCACCTGGGCCATCCGCAAAAAATCACCCGGCAGCATTAAACTATCCGTACGCATGCCTTCAATAACAAATCGGCCTGCCGAATACCAGATAATATATGATAAAAACAGTTCGCCGCGCTTTACATTTACTTTGCGAAGCGCCAGCAGCAAAATAAAGCCAAGAACATTCCAGACTGATTCATATAAAAAGGTCGGATGATAGTATGCACCATTTATATACATTTGATTAATAATCCACTCCGGCAAAAACAGTTGTTCAAGAAAAGACCGGGTTACTTCTCCTCCGTGAGCTTCTTGATTCACAAAATTTCCCCAGCGCCCGATCGCTTGCCCCAAAATAATTGATGGGGCCGCAACGTCAGCCAATTTCCAAAAAGAAATATTTCGTTTTCTCGCAAAAACAATCGCAGTGGCTACCGAACCAATCAAAGCTCCATGAATGGCAATTCCGCCGTTCCAAATTTGAATAATGGCTCCCGGATTTTGCGAATAATATTCCCACTCAAATAAAACATAATATGTGCGCGCGCTTAAAAGGGCAATAGGAATTGCCCAAATCAGCAAGTCAGAAAATGTTTCGTCCGGCAAACCAAGCTTGTTTCCTTCTCTTGAAGCCAGGTAAAAGCCGAGCGCAATCCCGATGCCAATAATAATGCCGTACCAGTGCACTTGAAAAGGGCCGGCTTCAATTGCAATCGGATTTAACGGATATTCCATTTTTCCACTCCTTAATTCTTGTCTGTGATACCAGCTTCATTAATCGCTCCTGCCAGTTTGTCTGTAAATTCCTGGGCAGCATTTACGCCCATGCGTTTCAAGCGGAAATTCATCGCCGCCACTTCAATGATAACAGCCAGGTTTCGGCCCGGGCGCACAGGAAGCGTAATTTTTGTAATTTCAGAATCAAGAATCGGCAGCTTATCTTCTTCTATGCCCAGACGATCATATTGCTTATCAGGATCCCATAATTCAAGGTTAACATTTAACGTAATAATTTTATGAGAACGAACTGCTCCTGCTCCAAACAGCGTCATAACATTGATAATGCCAAGACCGCGAATTTCCAGCAAATGCTCAATTAATTCCGGTGAAGTACCGACAAGGCGCCCAATATCCTCCTGGCGAATTTCCACACAGTCATCAGCTACAAGACGGTGGCCGCGCTTTACAAGCTCAAGTGCTGTTTCACTTTTCCCGACACCGCTTTGTCCGGTAATCAGCACTCCAATCCCATAAATATCAACCAGTACACCGTGAATCGCTGTTGTTGGCGCAAGCATCGATTCCAAATAATTTGTCAGCAAACTTGAAAACTTTGTCGTCGTCATTTTAGACCGCATAACCGGAACTGAATACGTGTTAGAAGCTTCAATTAATTCAACAGGAACGCTTAAATTGCGGGAAACAATAATAGCCGGTGTTTCATAATCGCACAACTTATCCATGCGTTCTTTTTTTTCAGCCGGACTAAGACGCTGGAAAAAAGAAAGCTCCGTCATTCCAATTAACTGAATACGCTCTGACGGGTAATAATCAAAAAATCCAGCGATTTCTAAACCCGGGCGGGACAAATCACTTAACTTAATAGGTCGGTGAAGGCCTTCTTCTCCGCTTACAAGCTCTAAATCAAATTTCTCTAAAAGATCTACCGCGCGCACTTTTGGCATAGTAGTCCCCTCCTTTTCAGAAAAAACGAATTGTTTTTATTGTATCATGTTTTTTTGCGAAAACCGCTGTTTCGGTTTCGATTTTCACAATTCCGACGTACATACGCACAAGAACGGAAGAAAAACTATGAAAACAGAAAAAAGCAGGAAGCCTCCGCTTCCTGCTTTTATACTTTTCGCAGTACAGTAACTTGCAATACCATATTAACAACAGACATAGCGATAGCAATAATAAGGGCAAGACCGAAGCTTTCAATTTCAAACGAACGTCCCATAATGCTGTCTGTCATTAACAGCGTAACCGCATTAATGACGAACAAAAAAAGACCAAGTGAAATCATCGTAATTGGCAAGGTTAAAATAACTAGAACTGGCTTGACCAGTACGTTTAAAACCGAAAGAACAAGACTTGCGGTAATCGCTGCTAAAAAACTGTCTACATGCAGTCCCGGAAAATAACCCGCAAGCGCAATAAAGAGCACTGCATTTATAAGCACGCTGATCAGCCAGCCCATACGTAAAAACTCCCTTAATCGTTAAATTAAATACCTGAACCAAATGAATCAGCCGCGTTGTCCGGCGGTGTTTGGCGAAGCGCAGATAGCCGCAGGGTAATAGAGCCTGTTTTCGTTTCTGCATCTACAACAAGCTGCGGGCCATCCGCTGCCTGTTCATGGCTTGTTTCAAACATTAAAGACTTTTGAATGCGTTCATCTTTTTCCGTTACCGTGCCCATTCCGTTTTCCGGCAAAGCAAGACGGCCTGCTGTGGTCCGGATTTCCCCTCTTGCAGGCAAGTCATGCGGAACATAAAGTTCAATATTGCCGGTCATCGACTCTGCACGAACCGATGCTGCCTGTTCTTTTTTTGCATCGTATAAGATGTTTCCGTTAAACGACTGCAAATCAGTAAACCGGAACGTTCCTACCGTGTGAATGGCACCGTTAAAGGTATTTAGCTCCGCCCGCTCTCCTTCACAGTCAATTACACGGATTGGGCCGTTGCCTGTTTCAGCTTCAAGCCATTCAAACACGCCGTTTTTCACTTCGATTTTTCCATTGCCGGCACGCACCTCAAGCTTTTTGGCATTTAGCCCGCGCATATCGAATGAACCGTTAAATACTTTGGCAGAAATTTCTTCAAGATCTTTTGCCGGGACATACAACGTTACATCGGTTTTCATCAATTTTAAACCGGCCGAGAAAGAAAGCTTGTTTTCCCGTGCATAAAAAATGCTGTTTTTCAAAAAAGACGCGCGTGCTTCTTCTTCTGAATTTGTTCCATAAACTTTCACGCGGCATTCTGCTTTTATCCCTGCACTTTCCCATGGATAAATCGCAACCGTTCCGTTAGCTGTTTCGATTTTTAACCGGTGCAAATCAAAAGCTTCCTCATGAAAAACATGGGTAAACTCCGTGCCTTTGCCAACAAACGGCACTTCCACATCTTTTAAGCGCTGCACGGCAGACTGCATAAATTCAAATAACTTATCTTTTGACTGAGCAACGGTTTCCGGTTTTGGGCGCTGACTGGTGAATTTTTGGCCGAGTTTCTCCAATTCCTCAAAAAAGCTTCCAATTCCTTTTGAAAGTTCACTTGTTTTCCGGGAAGCTTCTTCGCTTTGATTTGCTGCTGAATCAGCTTTTTCCACTGCTTCAATCAATTTCACTGCTTCATCCGCTGAAATAACTCCTGACTCAAGCATCTTCAAGATTCGAAGTTGTTCTTCACTCATTACCGTAAACCTCCCGTTTCTTGTTTGATCCTTTTTCATACGGATACACAGTTGAAAAGTTTCACTTTATTTTGCTTTTACAGCCATTCGTTCCCGGTCGCGTTCCAGTATTTTCTTTAAGTAATAGCCGGTATGCGACTCTTTTGTTTCGGCGATTTCTTCCGGTGTTCCGGCTGCCACAATGCTCCCGCCTTTTTCTCCGCCTTCCGGACCAAGGTCAACAAGATAGTCTGCCGCTTTAATAACGTCTAAATTATGCTCAATAACCAGGACCGTTTCGCCATTTTCTACAAGTCGCTGTAACACATCCAGCAACCTCGCAATGTCGTCTGTGTGGAGGCCTGTTGTCGGCTCATCTAAAATATAAAAAGAACGGCCAGTTGAACGGCGGTGCAGTTCTGATGCCAGTTTTACCCGCTGCGCTTCCCCGCCTGACAAAGTCGTTGCCGGCTGCCCCAGTGTAATATAGCCAAGCCCTACATCTGCGATCGTTTGAAGCTTCCGGCTGATTTTTGGAATGTTTTCAAAGAAAACAAGCGCATCGTCTACTGTCATTTCCAGGACGTCGGAAATATTTTTCCCTTTATATTTCACTTCCAGGGTTTCGCGGTTATACCGCTTTCCGTGGCACACTTCACATGGTACGTATACATCCGGCAAAAAATGCATTTCAATTTTAATAATTCCATCTCCGCGGCAGGCTTCGCACCGTCCGCCTTTTACATTAAAACTAAAGCGCCCTTTTTTATAGCCGCGCACTTTCGCTTCGTTTGTCTGCGCGTATACATCCCGAATATCATCAAACACGCCTGTGTACGTAGCCGGGTTTGAGCGCGGAGTCCGGCCAATCGGCGACTGGTCAATATCGATCACTTTTTCCAGCTGTTCGACTCCTTTTATTTCTTTATGGGCCCCGGGCCTCACTTTTGCTTTATGCAGTTTTTGTGCAAGTGATTTATATAAAATTTCA
>JAPSKG010000095.1 GCA_031177795.1 Domibacillus sp. | reverse complement strand
TAATTATTCAAGGAAACTTTGTTGTAATGCAGAAATTAATTCACGTAAAAAAGGAACAGTTCAGCCTTTAAGAAATACTCCTTTTTTTACCTATTCGCCTTTAAACTTACTTTTCCTTCTTTTTTTACTGAAAAATAAGAAAAATTTCATTATTTTCTTTTTCTACTTTTTTAATACACTTAATTTTCAGGCTATTATCTGGTTAAGCTAATGCTTCCACTCTTGGATTAACCACTTGAATAGCATTTCACCCTGGCAGCACCTGCTGGACAAGTTTTACTTTTTGCGAGTAGCCTGGCTCTGCTAGTTTTTCTTGAAAGTGTTTTTCTGAAAATGAGAAACCAAGAAAATGTTTATTCAATCATTCCATATCTTTTGTAAACAAGTTGCTTTTTTGGGAACATAGCTATATAAGCGTTGAGCTATCTTGTTTAGTTCATTTATTAACAAATTGGATATACAGATTAAACAAATTTTCTCAGCATTTCTCAGTTTCTTTTATGCACTGGCGCTTCCTTTTTTGATTTTTATTTACTTGAAGAATGTATGTAAAATAAATTATTGTAATTTGCTTCAAGTCGCAGTCGTGCTTTAACATCTTTTTTGTTAAGCCGGCCGTGTTTTCCTGCTAGTTTTTTCATTAAACGCTTTTAAGGGCTTTAAATGTTTCTACGTTCGTTTTAAATCCACAAGATTCCCGAACAATTAATTCATCTTTTAATACAAACTTTTTCTTTTCAACCGATCCGCCTTTCATTAACGTCAGCAGCAAGTTGGTTGCTTTTTGACCAATTTTATATTTTGGTTGATCAATTGTAGTAATCTGCGGGCTGAAAACCGAGGCAATTTTCAAGTTATCAAAACCAACAACGGCCATGTCTTCCGGTATGCTTAGTCCATGGTCCTGTACTGCTTTTACAGCTCCTAGCGCCATTTCATCATTAAAAACAAATACGGCTTCCGGTTTGTCCTCGAGCGATAATAATTTGACCATTTGATCATAACCTGAGTCAATACCGTAATCCCCTTCTTGAATAAAAGAAGGATCTACTTTCAAGTCATGATGCATCATTGCTTGCTGAAATCCCCGCAACCGGTCCCGGCTCAAAATACTATTCATTGGCCCCGTTATATGAGCAATTTTTGTGTGCCCCAGCTTTATTAAATGTTCCGTGACTTTTCTTGCGCTGCTGATATTGTCAATTGAAACCGTTGGAATGCTTAAACCGTCGACATATTCACACGCAAGCACAACCGGAAATTGAGATGACAATTGTTCTAAGCTTGCTTTGTCCATGCGAGCTGTTAAAAGAAGAGCTCCATCCGCCTGCTTTTTATACAGCAAGTCAATGTATTCTTTTTCTCGTTCAATATCGTTTTCTGTGTCGCCTAAAATAACCTGATAGCCATTTTGAACGGCGGTATGCTCAATCCCGCGCAGTACTTCCGAGAAAAACGGACTGGTTATATCCGGAACAACCACCAAAATGATTTTTGTTTCTTTTGTGCGGAACTGGCTGGCAATCATATGTGGCTTATAATTCATTTCTTCTATTACTTGCATAACTTTTTCTTTTGTTTCTTTGCTGACCAGTTCCGGCTGTCTTAAAACTCTTGAAACAGTGGCCGGAGAAACCTTTGCTCGTTTTGCCACATCGCTCATTTTCATTTTTCTCACCTGCCTTTTTAAGTTCGTATCTTATCCCCAAAATTTTAAAGCCTTTTTCTTAACCGTCCATTTTCTTTACTTTACTGCTTATATCTAGTAAAAACTGTTTCCAAAAGTTTATGCAAAAAGGTGTCCGCAATAATTGTTGTGGACACCTTTTCTGCTTACGCTTTTCCGCTTGTGTTGAATTCTCTCATTTTGCTTTTGACAGCTTTCATGACCGCACTTTTTGCCGGAGTAAGAATAGCACGCGGTTCGTACACGTTATGGTTTGCATCAAGCGTTTCCCGAACTGCTTTTGTCCAGGCCTGGATACTTTCTGTATTTACATTAATTTTTGCGTGTCCAAGTTCAATCGCTTTTTGAATTTGATGAAGCGGAATGCCGGAACCTCCATGTAAAACAAGCGGGACATCCGTCAACTCGGCAATTTGCTTCATTTCTTCAAAACCTAATTTTGGTTCTCCCTGATATGGCCCGTGAACCGAACCTAAAGCAGCTGCTAAAGCATCAATGCCAGCTTCTTTCACAATTTGTACACATTCCTCTGGATCAGCGTACTGGATGCCTCCGATCAAGCCGTCTTCCTGCCCGCCGACAGTACCTACTTCTGCTTCAACAGACACTCCTTTTTCACGTGCGTAAGCAACAACTTCTTTTGTCATGGCAATGTTTTGGTCGATCGGGCCGTGGGAGCCATCAATCATAACAGATGTGAAGCCAGCATCAATGGCTTTTTTGCATCTTTCCACGCTCATGCCGTGATCAAGGTGCAAAGCAACCGGTACCGTAATCTTCATTTCCTCCATTAGATTTTTGACCATCGACGCGATTACCTGGAAGCCGCCAAGATAATCAACAAGCCGATCAGATGCCGCCAAAATAATCGGAGCCTGTTCTTCTTGTGCTGCCTGCAAAAAGGATTGAGCAAAATCGAGTCCGTTGATGTTAAACTGCCCGACCGCATAGTTTTCTTTTTTTGCTTTTTGCAGCATATCTTTCATGGAAACGAGCGGCACTGAAACTGCGCTTTCTTGTGATAGCAAATGAAACCCTCCTATTAAACCGGCTGCAGGTCAAAATATTTTGAAACAACGCCAATTGTTGTTTCTTTTGCTGTTTTGATCGCTTCTTCTGCATCCAATTTGTAGTATTCAGGGCGGAACAATTCAACAGATACCACGTCGCCATAACCGATTTGTTTTAAAGTCGACAAAATTGAATCTAAATCAATCGCTCCGAGTCCTGGCCAAACACGGTCTTCGTCTGTTAAAAAGCCGATCGGGAAGTTTTCTGTATCATCAATGTGCAGGATGAAAATTTTCGATCCATCTGCTTTTTTCAAGTCATCCAAATTAGAACCCATTGCATGAAAATGGAAGCAGTCCAATACTAATCCGACATTGTCACGATTAACAGTTTCGACAATATCATATGCTTGTCCAAATGTGTTTACTGTACATTGTGGATGCCCAACAAATTCTACGGCAATTTTCACGCCGTACGGCTCTGCAATATCCGAAAGCTCAGTCAGCACTTTAACGCAGCTGCTTTTAATATCTTCTTTTAAAATCTTTTCTTCTGTTACAAGAGGCACAGCAACCACGTATTTTACGCCCAGCTTTTGAGCCATAACCATCATTTCTTTAAACTCGTCAATGATCGCTTTATACCCGGCTTCATCGCGGTTATTGAAAAACACAAGCGCATTAAACGCAAGCGGCTTAATGTGGCTTTTGTTAAAAAACTCAGCCAGTTCATCAATTGAGCGTTCTTTCAAGTACTCAGGCAGTTTGTCCATTGTCCGAATTTCAATAAAGTCGTAGCCATGCTTTTCGCACAGCTCCAAATCTTTCGCTAAATTAGAGTTTTCAAGTGTTGTAGCTTCATTAAAGCAAAGTTTCATCGGATTAGCCTCCAATTTTTTCTGACAGACCAAGTCCATCTTTCATTTTTTGAAGCATAAGCTTGCTTGACCAGTCCGCTTTGTCTTTCCAGGCAAACACAGCGTTTGTGGCAATGCCGTCAAAGTTCATTTCCTTCAGTTTTTGGAAGATGGTATCAAAGTCCACTTCCCCTTCACCGATATTTAAATGCTGGTGAACTGTTGCTTCGACAGCCGGCGGATTTACGATGTAACGAAGGCCGTCTGACGCCATGTGGTTAAACGTGTCCGCAAATAAAACGTGCTGCAGGCGGCTGCCCGCAGAATCAAACATTGGCGCAATATCGCCCAGGCCGTTGTCGTAATAAAATGTATGCGCTGTTGAATACACAAGGTTGATCCAGTCGCGGTCCAGGGCGCGAATCATGTCCATTGTTCCTTCATGCGTTTCGATAAAATCATACGGATGTGCCTGCAAGTTCAATTTTACGCCTTCTTTTTCAAAGATCGGAATAAGCTCGTCCATCGAACGGATAAATTTTTCTTCGCACACAACCGGGTTGTATTTTGTGCCGCTGAATTCACTGTTCATCAAATCCACATCCAGCTCAACCGCAATTTCAATGGCGCGCTTCCAGTTGCGAACGGCAGCCTGGCGGCGGTCTTCATCCGGGCCCGCCCAGTTATGTACAGGCAAGATTGATGAAATTTGCACGCCTGCATCACGGCAATAACGCTTTAAATTTTTGATTTGGTCTTTGTCTACTTTCGGGTATTTATAAAAAGGGATAAAATCTTCACGCGGCGATAACTCGATGTAGTCGTAGCCAAGTGACGCTGTTTTGTCGACCATTTCTTTTAGGGATAAATCCGCATACATTGTTGGGTCAAGTGCAAGTTTCATAGTTAGTCCTCCCGTTTTTCAGTTTGGTGATGCAAGACGGCCCAAGACCGTCACGATTATTAATTCACTGCAGCTGCTGCCTTTTGGTAGAAAGCTGGTTTTTCTTCAAGCGCAACTTCTTCTTTCACGCCGGATTTCTGCGCTTTTACACATGCATCTGCTGTTACTGCTGCAATATAGCCATCCCAGGATGTTGGGCCATTCGGCTCGCCTGTTTCTTTAATAGAATCCATAAAGTCTTGCAGTTCTACGTCATACGCATCGATAAAACGGTCTTTCCAGTCTGTCATGATGCTTTTGGAAAGCTGCGCGCCTTTGCGTGTTACAATGCTTGCTGGTTCCGGCAAGTATGCTACCCCGTCTTCGCCAATGACTTCACATTGAATATCGTAGCCATAGTGGCAGTTCACGAACACTTCCGCGTTAATGATGATGCCTGTTTTTGTTTCTAGAATAATGATTTGCGGATCTTTTAAACCTGCATGAGCACGTGCGGCTTTTTTCGGATACATCACTTGGACTGATTTATAATCGTCGTTGATCAGCCAGTGCAGTACATCGATTTCATGAATAAGCGTGTCTACAATCGCCATTTCTGTTGTGTACATTTCCGGTACTGTCGGGTTGCGGTGTACACAGCGAACCATCAATGGATCACCGATTTCTTTTGCATCGATCGCTTGTTTTAGTTGAACATATCCCGGGTCGTAGCGGCGCATAAAGCCAACCTGCACAAGCTTTTTGCCGTGAGCCATTTCAGCTTGGACAATGCGCATAGCGCCTTCTGCTGTTGTAGCAAGCGGCTTTTCGCAGAAAACGTATTTGCCGGCTTCGATGGCGTTTAACACGTTTTGTTCATGCGCAGGACCCCAGCTAGTAACCAAAACAGCGTCTACATTTGCATCCTGGCAAAGTGATTTGTCGTCTTCATATACCACTGCATCAAGACCATACTGCTCAACCGCTGATTTTGCAGATTCCAGATTCACATCTGTTACAGCAACGATTTTTCCGCCTGCTAAGCTGTTTGTAATGCGTTTAATATGTTCGCGGCCGATAGCCCCTGTTCCAATTACCCCGAATTTCAATGTCATGATTGATATCCTCCCTTATGTATCTGTTTTTAGAACGCTTACATGATTAAGCGCGTTTCTTTTCTTTATAGCTAGGTATCGCTGTGTTTTTATCAAAGTTCCGGAACTGCTGCTCCAATTGTTCAAGCGTAAGCCCTTTTGTTTCCGGAAGAAATTTTGCTACGAACGCAATAGCCAGGAGGCCGAGTGCCACAAAGATATAAAATGTTCCTGACAAGCCTACTCCTGCAAGCATGATCGGGAAAAGCAAGCCAACGAAAAAGTTGACCATCCACAAAAACAATACGGTTAAGCCCATTCCAAAACCACGCAGCTGTGACGGAAAAATCTCAGAAAGCATCAGCCAGGTTACTGGTGAAATTGCGCCCTGCTGGAACGCAAGGAAAGTAACCGTTAAAGTAAGAATAACATACGGCAAATTCGGTGAACCTTCTAGCGCGCTTGAGAAAATCGCGATTAATAACAGAGATGCTGTTGTGCCGGCAAGTCCTGCCATCAGCATCGGACGACGTCCAATTTTGCCTAACAGCCAGATTCCGAGGAATGTAGCCAATACAGAAATAGCACCGTTTGCGATATTCCCTACCAGAGCGGCTTTTGTTGTGAAGCCGGCATCTTTTAAAATTTCTGTTCCATAATACATGATTGAGTTTACACCGGTAATTTGCTGTACAACGGCAATCCCGACACCAATAAACATGATGCGGCGAATCCACGGTGTGCCCAGATCTTTAAAACCTGCTTGTTTTGTGTCTTCTTTAGAAAACGATGCTTTAATTTCTGCTAATTCAATTTTCGCTTCCTCTTTTGAACGAATGCGATTTAAAACGGCAAGTGCTTCACTGTCTCTTTTTTTGTATGCAAGCCAGCGAGGGCTTTCCGGCACTTTCAGCATACCGATAAACAAGAAAATGGCTGGAAGAGCCGCAATCAGCAGCATAACACGCCAGATTCCCTCAACGTGGCCCAGTGTGGTACCAAGGATGGCATTAAGAACGAAAGCTAAAAGCTGGCCGCTGACGATCATCAATTCATTTTGTGTAACAATTCGTCCACGACGGTTGGCTGGCGACATTTCTGCCAAATAAGCGGGAACGGTAACCGATGCGCCGCCAACGGCAAGTCCAAGCAAAAAGCGGGAAATAACCATGACAGTTACATTTGGAGCCAATGTACATCCAAGTGTAGCCACTAAGAAAATGACTGACAGCATTAAAATATTTTTCCTGCGTCCATTAAGATCTGATAGCCGTCCGCCAAACAAAGCTCCTAGTGCAGCTCCAAAGAGCAGAGAGCTTGCTACAAGTCCTTGCGTCATAGGGGTTAATCCTAATTCCTCTGTCATAAAAGGAAGCGCTCCGTTAATCACGCCTGTATCATAACCGAAGAGAAGTCCGCCTAAGGTTGAAATAATAATGATTTTGCGTAAAAATGACGATGGGGCTGTTTGGGTATTCATTTTATTGCACCTCTTTTCATTTCTTCACGCGAGCAAGCAGTGATTCATCTAAATACTTGCGGGCGATCAAAGCGTACTCAAGCGGGTGGGCAACAGCTGGATCCTGCTCGGCTTCAATAACAATCCAGCCTTTATAGCCATAATCCTCGAGTACACGGAATGGCTGTCTAAAGTCGATGCATCCGTCTCCCGGCACTGTAAACATACCAGCTAAAAACGATTCCCTGAACGACTTCCCTGCTTGTTTGCACTCGTCCATTACTGATTGTCTGACATCTTTAAAGTGAACATGCTTAATCCGGGTCATATGCTTTTCAATAAGCGTCATGTAATCGCCGTCTGAAGCAAACATGTGGCCTGTATCATATAAAAGATGAACATGGTTTGGATCGGTTCCGTCCATCAGGCGGTCGATTTCATCAAGCGTTTGGACTCCTGTACCCATGTGATGATGGAAGACCAGCTTTAAACCGTAGCTGTCTGCAATCTTGCCCAGCTCGTTTAATCCTTCACAAAGAATTGTCCACTCTTCATCCGTGAAATGCGGCTTCTCAGCGAAAACGTTTTGCTCAAGCCCTTGAATGCTGTATGTTTGTTCAGATACAACTGCAACGGCTGCCTCCACTTCTTTTAAGTAGATGCAATGGGCATGAAAGTCTTCAGATGCCTGCTCAATTCCGTCGCGGATAATAAAGCTTGAGAACCACTGGCCGGCAATTTTTAAGTTGCGAAGCTGCAATTCTTTTTTCAAAACAGTTGCTTCAGGGAAGAAGCCGCCAACCTCTGTCCCTTGAAACCCTGCTACAACAATATCGCTTAAAAGATGGGATAATGTATTTTCTGCGCCGATTTCTGGAATATCGTCATTGCGCCAGCCAATCGGAGCGATTCCCCATAAAATATCTTGCATCATGTGCTGCCTCCTCTTAATACATCTTCGCTGTTTCCAGCTTTTTCTCTCTTGCGGCAAAGGCTTTTTGGACGCTTTCAGACTCGGATACTTCAGCAACGCCAAGATTCCACCAGCCATCATAGCCGTCTGACATCGTTTTCGGAAGCACTTTCATTTCAATTAAAGTAGAAACAGATTGCTTTTTCGCATCTTCAATTGCCGCTTTTACTTCTTCTGCCGTGTTGGCTTTGTACGTTTTTGCCCCATAAGCTTCTGCTATCTTGGCATAGTCAATATTCATAATTTGATTGTCATGTGTTCGGAATTCACAGAAGTACGTTCCGCTTCCATTTTCCATCTGCAGGTTGTTAATGCAGCCATAGCCGGAATTATCAAAGAGGAGAATATTGATTTTTTTGTTGTACTGAATTGCTGTCACAAGCTCTGTATGA
>JAPSKG010000094.1 GCA_031177795.1 Domibacillus sp. | reverse complement strand
CATGTAATCAAAGCCTCGCTGGATTGCTTCCATGTTTTTTTGAACAACAGTTTCTCCTTTACGGCCGAAAATTTCTTCTACAACATCAAGAAAAACAGTTGCATCAAGGTTAATAATCGCGCACGTTGCTCCAACAGCTACCATGTTTTTCATAAGGGAAGTGCCGAGTTCTGCTGCAATTTCAGTAAATGGCACCGCGTAAAATGATGCCTCAGTGTCTTCCGGCTTAACCGGCTTAAATTTTGTATCGGCAATAATAATGCCGTCTTTGTGCAATTCTTTATAGTTAAGATCGATTGTTTCCTGGTCAAAAGCTACCAATATATCAAGGTCATCCGCTACTGCACTCACTTTTTTTGTGCTGACACGAATTTTATTGTTTGTATGTCCACCTTTTATTCGAGACGAGAAGTGCCGGTATCCGTATAGGTAATATCCCAGGCGATTTAACGCCATTGAAAAAATTTCACCTGTACTTTCGATACCTTCCCCTTGCTGTCCTCCCACTTTCCAAGAAAGCTGCTCTGCCATCGTTTGTTACACTCCTTTAAATATGCCGGATCTTTTTCAGCTTCTCCTAGTGTATCATTTTTAATAGGAAACCACTATATGAATGCATTGTGCAAAAATAGAAAATTCTTCATTTAAAACTCACTAATTTAATCGGATTAATACAATGTTCATAGTTTACTCTTTTTCTTAATAAAATGCAAAAGAATTTTTTATCAAAAAACATCCCGGTCAAAAGACCGGGATGTTTAGCGAGATTGAACAATTAATTTCATCGCAGTTCTTGATTCTCCTGCGATGGTAATGCTAGTGAACGCTGGAATACAAATTAAATCAATTCCTCCTGGCGCAACAAATCCTCTTGCGATCGCAACCGCTTTAACTGCTTGGTTTAAGGCACCGGCCCCGACTGCTTGTATTTCTGCACTGCCTTTTTCCCGCATTGTTCCGGCAAGTGCACCGGCAACTGAATTCGGGTTTGATTTTGATGATACTTTTAATACATCCATTCCCTTATCCCCCTTCTAGTGCCTCAATTCGTCTTTCATATATATTCAAATCGAGCGCCACTATGAATTAATAATCGGTGAATGGATGATCATCGTTAATTAAAATGCGTTTAATTGATTTTGCAAGTCCTGTTTTCCGGTCTGCTTGGACAATGCAGCCGGACATTTGTATGCGCCCTTCTTTCGGCACTTCAAAGCGAGCCGGAAGCTGATTTTGGAATTTTTGGATAATCGCTTCTTTTTCCATTCCAAGAATGCCGTCATACGGACCTGTCATGCCTGCATCTGTTAAATATGCAGTGCCTCCTGGCAAAACTCGATTATCCGCCGTCTGAACATGTGTATGCGTTCCAACAACTGCTGTTACCTTTCCGTCTAAAAACCAGCCCATTGCTTGTTTTTCACTTGTCGTTTCTGCGTGAAAATCAACAAAAATAAAAGGTGTGCGCTTTCTAGCTTTTTCAACAAGCTCATTTGCTTTTTTAAAAGGACAGTCAAGGTCATTCATAAATACGCGGCCTTGCAAATTAATGACCGCTACTTCAAATTCACCAGCCGGCACATAAACAAGTCCTTTTCCAGGGACCATTTCCGGGAAGTTCGCCGGGCGTACAAGCCATTTTGCAGTATCAATAAACTCAAAGATTTCCCGGTTGTCCCATGCATGGTTGCCCAGTGTAACAACATTGGCACCGTCATTCATAAATCCTTTATAAATTTTTTCAGTAATGCCTCTTCCGCCAGCTGCGTTTTCTCCATTTACAATAGTAATACCCGGACGGTATTTTTTCTTTAATTTCGGCAAATATTCCGTCACCATTTCGCGTCCAGGCGATCCGACAACATCTCCAATAAATAATAAATCCATAATTTACGCCTTCTTTCTTTTTTCACAAAAAGAAAAGCGGTGTGTTTAAACCACACCGCTTTTACTTATTTTGCGTATTCAACGGCTCTTGTTTCCCGAATCACCGTTACTTTTATGTGGCCAGGATAATCAAGCTCGCCTTCTATTCGTTTACGAATATCTCGTGCAAGTCGATGTGCCTGCAAATCATCAATTTGCTCTGGTTTTACTAAAATTCGCACTTCACGTCCCGCTTGAATGGCAAATGATTTTTCAACACCATCATATGATTCCGAAATTTCTTCCAGTTTTTCCAAACGACGGATGTAATTTTCAAGCGTTTCGCTTCGTGCTCCCGGCCGTGCCGCAGACAAAGCATCTGCCGCTGCAACAAGCACAGCAATGACAGAAGTAGGCTCTGTATCTCCATGGTGGGAAGCAATACTGTTGATAACCACAGGATGCTCTTTGTATTTTTGTCCAAGTTCCACACCAATTTCTACATGGCTTCCTTCAACTTCATGGTCAACTGCTTTACCGATATCATGCAAAAGTCCTGCACGACGGGCAAGCGTTTCGTCTTCTCCCAGCTCTGCAGCAAGAAGCCCTGATAAATACGCTACCTCAATCGAATGCTTTAATACATTTTGGCCATAGCTTGTCCGGTATTTCAAACGGCCAAGAATTTTAATCAAGTCCGGGTGCAAACCATGAACACCAACTTCAAAGGTTGTTTGTTCACCAATTTCCCGAATATGTTCATCCACTTCACGTCGTGCTTTGTCGACCATTTCTTCAATACGAGCTGGATGAATGCGTCCATCTTGCACTAGCTTTTCAAGTGCAATACGTGCTGTTTCACGGCGAATAGGATCAAACCCAGACAAAATAACTGCTTCTGGTGTGTCATCAATAATTAAATCGATTCCTGTCAGCGTTTCAAGTGTACGGATGTTGCGGCCTTCACGCCCGATAATACGTCCTTTCATTTCGTCATTCGGCAATGTAACGACAGATACAGTTGTTTCAGCAACGTGATCTGCTGCACAGCGCTGAATAGCAAGCGAAAGCACTTCACGCGCTTTTTTGTCCGATTCTTCTTTTGCACGATGTTCATGTTCTTTCACCATAACGGCAATATCGTGGGACAACTCTTGTTCAGTTCGTTCTAAAATGATGGAGCGAGCTTCGTCGCGTGTAAGAGCAGAAATTCGCTCGAGTTCGGACTGCTGCATTTTCACCATCTCTTCCACTTTGCTGTCCATCTCTTCAATATGTTGTTGTCTTGTGTTTAACGCTGCCTCTTTATGTTCGAGCGTTTCTTCCCGCTTAGTTAGGGAATCATCTTTTCGATCCAATGTTTCTTCTTTTTGCAGGAGGCGATTTTCTTGTTTTTGCAATTCATTTCTTCTTTCACGGAGTTCATGTTCTGTTTCCGTGCGCAGTTTATGAATTTCATCTTTTGCCTCTAAAAGAGCTTCTTTTTTCGACGCTTCTGCTTCGCGTTTTGCATCTTCTACAATTTGATCCGCAGCATTTCTGGCGCCTGCGATTTTTGACTCGGCAATTGATTTTCTTACAAAGTAACCAACAACGACACCAATGATAAGGCCAAGCAAAATGGAGATGATTGTAATGGATTCCATCATTTCACCTCCTCTTGCTATAAGTAATTGTCATGTGTTTAACATGTTGGCTGTTGTTACATTATGGCTTGAAACAAACAGCTCTACATTTCCATTTTCAAGATAAAAAATGTCAAATATACAAGTTTAATTTTATCGGTGTAAATTTTTATTGTCAAGGCTTTCTCCATGAAACTCCCTTTTTATCAGGAAGACAAACAAAAAAGCAGGAGACGGGCAGTTCCGTTCTCCTGCTTTTTCTATTATTCTTCGTCAAAAAGCGTGTCAGCTTCAGCGTTTTCTTCTGCTGCTGGAACACCTTCGATTTTATCAAGTCCGTATCGTTCCCGGATTTTCATCATAATTTCATGGCGCACATCCGGATTTTCTTTTAAGAACTGCTTGGCATTTTCACGTCCCTGGCCAAGGCGTTCTCCTTCGTAAGAATACCATGCACCGCTTTTTTCAACAATATCTTCCTCAGAACCAAGGTCAATAATTTCACCTTCACGTGAAATTCCTTCCCCGTACATAATATCCACTTCCGCAACACGGAAAGGTGGCGCAACTTTGTTTTTTACAACTTTAATTTTCGTTTTGTTACCAACAATGTCATTCCCTTGCTTTAACGCTTCTGCACGTCGTACTTCAAGACGGATAGAGCTGTAAAACTTAAGAGCACGACCGCCTGGTGTTGTTTCAGGATTACCAAACATAATTCCTACTTTTTCCCTGATTTGGTTAATAAAGATAGCAATGGTGTTTGACTTGTTGATGGCACCAGAAAGCTTACGAAGCGCTTGAGACATTAGACGAGCTTGAAGTCCAACGTGTGAAGCACCCATTTCGCCTTCGATTTCTGCTTTTGGCACAAGAGCCGCTACAGAATCGACAACAATAATATCTACTGCTCCGCTTCGAACAAGGGCTTCGGCAATTTCCAGTGCTTGTTCACCGGTATCCGGCTGTGATAAAAGAAGTTCATCAATATTAACACCTAGTTTTTGGGCATAGACAGGATCAAGAGCATGCTCTGCATCAATAAATGCAGCCTGTCCACCTTTTGACTGCACTTCTGCAATTGCATGAAGAGCGACTGTTGTTTTACCTGAACTTTCAGGCCCGTAAATTTCCACTACGCGTCCACGTGGATAGCCGCCCACACCAAGAGCTGCATCAAGAGACAGTGAACCACTTGGCGTTGTTGAAACACGACGCTCGGCTTGTTCACCAAGCTTCATAATAGATCCTTTACCGAATTGTTTCTCAATTTGTTTTAATGCCATATCTAAAGCAGCTTGACGATCATTCACTATAAAATTCCTCCTTGGAAATTACATATCTATATTAAAAACAAGTGTTGTGCAGTTGTTTTTTAACCTGACTTAACTATACCGTAACCGGCCAAGAATTACAAGCAAAAAGCGAACGTTTATTCGATTTTTTTCACCTGCTTTCAGTAGAGAAAAAACTGAATTGAAATAGTCTTGCAACGAAGGATAGAGAAGGGCAATAGAAGATTTTAATTTGCATTACCAGACCGGTAACTTCTTATATTATAGCATACAAACCAGAAAAAAAGCCCGCCGGAAGTCCCGGCGAGCACGTATTTATAAAGAGAATATTTTAATAGTTTTTCCAATAACTTACTTGATTTATAGCCCCTGCTCGTTACATGCTTTAACGGCTTTTTTTCTCGCTTGTTCCAGTTTGGTTAAAGCTCTTCATTAAACATTTGAAGCAAATAATGACAGCCATATTTAACAGTTCTTTTTCGAATCGCATTGCGGCTTCCTGCCATTTTCAATGAATGAACAATCGTTTCCTGTCCTTCTGCTGCAATAGCCAGGAAAACGGTACCTGGCTCATGACCTTCATGCACCCCTGGCCCTGCCACACCGGTAAAGCTAATGCCAATGTCTGACCTGCATATTTTTCTTATGTTTTCAGCAAGCTCTTTTGCGCATTCTGAACTAACAGCCCCATATTGTTCTAATGTTTCTTTTTTCACACTAACCTGCTGTTCCTTTACTTCATTTGTATAGCAAACAATGCCGCCTTTAAGATGGGAACTCATGCCTTCAATGGCTGTAAGTTCCCCAAGGAACAAACCGCCTGTTAAGCTTTCTGCTGCTGAAATCGTAACTTGTTTTTCTTTTAGTTTTACAGCAAGTTCTGCGGCAATGGTTGTTTCCCCGTAGCCATAAAAAAATTGGCCAACCCTTTCCAAAATTTCATCTTCTGCCTGCTGAATCATTTTAAACGCTTTTTCCGTCGACTCATGTTTTGCGGTAATGCGCAATGTAACTTCTCCATCTCCAGCAAGAGGGGCAATCGTTGGATTTGTTTGTTTCATCAAAATATCGTCAATGTCTGTTTCAAGAGCAGATTCACCTATGCCAAAAAATCGAAGAACTCTTGATTCAATTTTTTCCACTTTTTCCATTGTTTTCAATATCTCTGGCCGGCCATAATTTAAAAACATCGGCTGCATTTCCCGGGGCGGTCCAGGCAATAACATGTAATACTTTCCTTCAGCTTTTGCAAACATTCCCGGAGCCATGCCGTTGTCATTTTTCAACACAATGCTGTTTTTTATAACAAGGGCTTGTTTTTTGTTGTTTTCTGTCATTACCCGACTCGTTTTGCGGAAATATTCTTCAATGCTTTGAAGTGCCTCCTGATTGTATTCAAGTGTAGTACCCATTAAACGAGCAATGGTTTCTTTTGTTAAATCATCTTTTGTCGGTCCGAGCCCTCCTGAGAAAACAATTAAGTCAGCTCTTTCTTTTGCCAGGTTAACTGCGTCTTCAAGACGTTTTTCATTGTCTCCTACAACAGTGTGGTAATAAATATTGACTCCGATTTCAGCTAAATGCTGTGATAAAAAACGGGCATTAGTATTTGTAATTTGCCCAAGCAATAATTCAGATCCAACTGCAATAATTTCTGCATTCATATATGTATACACTCCTTTAGTAAAAGAAAGGCACCACGGAAAACCCAGGTGCCTTTCTTTTATTTTGAATCTTTAAAAACATCTTTATTTAATTTAAAATAATCCCATCCAGACCAGATTGTAAAAAATAGTGCAATCCAAAGCATGATATCGCCAAAAGGTATCCCTATGCTTTCGAATGGAGAATTGTGCAAAAGCAATGCCGCAATTGCAATTATTTGAGTCCATGTTTTAATTTTCCCGAGCATATTGGCTGCAACAACTTCACCTGTTTCCGCGAGGATAAGACGCAGACCGGTAACAGCAAATTCACGGCAAATAATTGCGATTACAATCCATGCCGGTGCCAGATCAAGCTGAACTAAAAGAACGAGCGCTGCTGAAACAAGCAGTTTATCCGCCAACGGATCTAAAAACTTGCCCAAGTTGGTGACAAGATTGTATTTTCTGGCAATATATCCATCAACCCAATCAGTAGTAGAAGCAACAATAAATAAAAGTGCCCCAACCAAATGCTCAACAGGCATTTTTGTTCCAAGCACGCTTGCTGTTCCCCAGCCAAAGTCAACTACCATAATTAAAATAAAGACCGGGATAATAAAAATGCGTGATAAAGTTATTTTATTTGGTAAATTCAAAGCGGTTCCCTCCAGAAACGACGGTTATTGTGCTGCTTTTGGGCGAATAATAATGTCCTGCAGCACTTGATCAGCGGCTGGTAGCTTGTATGCAAGTGCTTCGCCGTTCACAGTAATAACAGTATGCGGCGCAAAGCCGACTTTAATCTTCGCTTCTGTTTGACCTGTCAGATTATGTGTTTGTGTTTGGCCATTTTTAAGCATTCCGCTAAAGTACTTTTTGCCGCTTGCATCTGTGATTTCAATCCAGGTTTCTCCTTTTGAGGAAACAGAAACTTCAAATTTGTCTGCTCCGGAAAGTTCATATACTGTCTGGCGCCCGCTAGTTGAAACTGCTGCAAGTGTTTGGGCTGGAGCTGCAGGCTTTTGTTCTGCAGGGGCTTTTTCTTGCACAGGATTTTTTTCCTCTGCAGGTGTTTCTTCCACTGTTTGATTTTCTGTAGTCGGTTCTTCCTGAACCTGCACTTCTTCTTCAACAGCCGGCTCGTTTTCAGTAACACCCTTTGGAATAAGCATCCATACTAGCACGAGCGCTCCAATTATAAATGCAGTAACCAAAATTTTCGGCAGGTAATCAAGCAGTTTAGACGAGTCTCCTACTGGCTTTGAAGCATCAATTCGTGTTGCTTGTCCGGCTGCTGAAGAACCTGTTGGACGCAAAGGTACTTCATCTTCTTTGGATGACGGCACTTCACTTTTAAATTCCTCAAACAGTTCATCTACATTTAACCCAACTGCCTCAGCATATTGTTTTATAAATGCACGCACATAAAACTTGCCCGGCATTATCTCATAATTTCCTTCTTCAATGCCTTCAAGGTACCTTTTTTGAATTTTTGTCAGTTCTTGAACGTCCACCAAAGACATTCCTTTTGCTTCTCTTGCGTCCTTTAATTTTCTCCCTAATTCTGTCACCCATAACACCTTCCAATACTAAAAGTTAAAACCACCAAAATTTGAATCTTGAAAAAGATTGTTTTTTTCTACTGCTTCATACGTAATTTCTTCATCTGGTTCATTTCGAAGCTCAATAATATAATCAAAATCATCAAGTGAATAACTGCTGTTTTCTGCAAAAACATCCGGGTGCTCCACTACTTTCACTGCAGGAAGCTGCATCACTTCACGGATAAGTTGCCAGTGCTTTTCACCGGCGCGGTTTGCAGAAATAACTCCATCCACAATAAAAATATTATTCGGGCTGTATTCATCACGCAGTAATTGTTCACGGATCGTCTGTTTAATCATAGTGGAAGACATAAACAGCCATTTTTTATTTGCACAA
>JAPSKG010000093.1 GCA_031177795.1 Domibacillus sp. | reverse complement strand
TGGCTAACTCGGTTATAAAAGCTGTGCACGTTTCCGCCAGCGGATGTCCTGTTGAACTTACAGCCGGGTAATAAGGCGGCGCATAAAGCAAAATGATAGCAGGAGCTAACTCTTGCGATTGAATAATTAGCTTGTCCGCAATGCGGAATGATTTTTCACGGTCGTCCCATTCTTCGTGGGCATAAACTTCTTCTTTCACTTCGGTTACAAAAGATTCACCAAATTTATCAATGGCATATTCAAGCAATTCCTGATACCGCAGAACGCTTACTTCTCCCACCGGATCTACTCCATGATCTGCACAAATTTCCTCATAAGCTTTATTGCATTCTGCTGCTGCTTGCCGGGCTGCTTGCTCGAATTTCTCCATTACTTCTTCCGCTGTTTGCTTCATCAAAAAAACATTATACAGGGCACTGGAACGGTAAGGGGTTTGAGTAGAATAATCCAAGCGCAAATCTTTTTGCTGCAGCGTAACAGGAAGAGGTGTTGTTTCCTCAAGGACTTTTTCCTGGAAATTTTTATTCCATTCCATTTTTCTTGTTAAAAATGAAGCAATATAAGGAGACGTCAGCCCGCTAAACGGTTCTCCTACATGTGTTTCCCTTCCGTAAAATAAAGCTCCCGGCATAATTTTCCCAATAGAACCAGAGTAAATGTAATATTGAAGGTCTCCCGGCTCTTGCGTAAAAACAGGCTCACTATTTAAAAACAATGTGTATTCCAGGCCAAACTCTTCCTGCAGTTCAATTAGTTTAGGAACGGCATGGCGCATGCCTGCTGAATTCACTTCTTCATCCGGCACAGTCAAAAGTAAAAGATTGATCGGCCATTTTTCAGCACTTGCTTTTTCAATAAGATGCATATGCACCGCAATCCCCATTTTCATATCCATTGTGCCGCGCCCAAACAAATAATTGCCCGAATAAAGATCATGCAAAACTTCTTCTGTTAGTTCCTCGTGTCTTTCAGGCAAAAACTTGGTTAGTTCTTCCGGCTGCGTAGCCAGCGGCTCAAAATCTCCGTATTCTTCTGTATTGACTGTATCAAAATGGCTTATCAAACAAACGGTTTTAGTTGCTTCTGGATGTTTGTAAAGAGCAGTTAAAAATTTTCGCCTTGAATCGGCATTGTGAAGCACAAGGTGTTCCGGGTGTTTTTGATAGTAATCAAGGTCTAACAATTTTGATTGAAGCTTCATGGGAAACTGGCGTTCATCTTCTGTCAGTGTAATACTTTTCCAGCTTACAAGCTCGTTCAGTAATGAACGAAGGTTCTCCGGTGAATCCCATCTTAAAATGGTCATTCTCCACTCTCCTTTATTGCATCCTATTCTTTTTTATGAGCGCAGTACCTTCTGATAGACCGAAATGCACTCTTCCCAACAAAATAAAAATTTGTTTTAATTTTTTCTCCGGCCTTTACACTAAATTTCTTAGCGGCTATTACTAACATCTAGAAAATCTAGAAAATAAAAACAAGGACGCTATTATTTATTTTGGGACATTCTTATTTTTATTTCAATTTTTATATTCGGCTTTTTGCTTATTAAGCGG
Source organism: Domibacillus sp. (assembly GCA_031177795.1). Taxonomy (GTDB): domain Bacteria; phylum Bacillota; class Bacilli; order Bacillales; family Domibacillaceae; genus Domibacillus. Next base: position 6,931 of record JAPSKG010000093.1, on the reverse strand, counting down.
TTTCATTTTCTTTTTTCTTTAACTTTATACACTTGCTCACCAACTCTTGCTTTTTCTTTAAGTTTATTTTCATAAAAAATGGCCGGCGGGAAAACTCGCCGGCCACTTTTTATGAAAATACCTTTTTAATTTTTTTAATTGCCCAATTTAATTCTTCTTTAGAAATGATCAGTGGCGGAGCAAAGCGAATAACTGTTTCATGGGTTTCTTTACATAAAAGTCCTTCTTGCTTCAATTTTTCACAATATGGGCGAGCGGCTTCTGTTAATTCAACACCGATAAACAAACCCCGGCCTCGCACTTCTTTTATCGAGGGATGCTTGATGTTCTTTAATTGTTCTTGAAAATAGGTTCCAAGCTCAAGCGAACGGGAAGCAAGATTTTCATTTTCAATAACTTCCAATGCCGCAAGGGAAACGGCACATGCCAGCGGGTTTCCGCCAAAGGTTGAACCGTGAGAACCGGGAGTAAACACACCTAAAATATTTTTATCGGCTAAAACGCATGAAATAGGAAATACCCCTCCGCCCAATGCTTTTCCAAGAATCAAGATATCGGGATCTACCTTTTCCCATTCACAGGCAAACATTTTGCCTGTGCGGGCAAGCCCGGCCTGAATTTCATCTGCGATAAACAGCACATTCCGCTTTTTGCAAAGGTCTGCCGCTGCTTTTAAAAACCCTTCTGGCGGAATAATAATTCCTGCTTCTCCTTGAATCGGTTCAATTAAAAATGCGGCTGTATTCGGCTTGATGGCTGCTTTTAATGCTTCAAGATCTCCGTAAGGAATAAGCGTAATGCCCGGGAGCATCGGCCCGAATCCCTTCTTATATTCTGCTTCTGACGACAACGAAACAGCAGTCATTGTCCGGCCGTGGAAGTTGCCGGTGCAAGCGATGACTTCTGCCTGGTTTTCTTCCACTCCTTTTACTTCATAAGCCCAGCGGCGTGCTGCTTTCACTGCGGTTTCTACTGCTTCCGCTCCTGTGTTCATTGGCAAGGCCATTTCTTTTTTTGCTATTTTGCAAATTTTTTCATACCAGGGACCAAGCTGGTCATTGTGAAACGCCCGTGATGTTAGAGTTACACGGTCCGCTTGAGTTTTTAGCGCATCGATAATTTTAGGATGGCGGTGTCCTTGATTCACTGCTGAGTAAGCACTCAGCATATCCATATAACGGTTTTCTTCCGGGTCTTTTACCCAGACACCTTCTGCTTCTGAGATAACAATCGGCAGCGGATTGTAGTTATTCGCACCAAATTCTTTTGTTTGCCGCATGACTTTTTCAGACTTGTTTATTGTTGACGTCATTTTCTTCCCTCCTTAAAAAGCTTCTGATGTTGTTTGCCCTTGCAAATGAAGCAAAAGGTAATCAGGACTTCCCGCTTTTGAATCTGTTCCCGACATGTTAAACCCGCCAAACGGCTGGTATCCGACGATCGCGCCTGTACACCCTCTATTTATATACAAGTTTCCAACATGAAATTCTTTGCGTGCCCGGGCAATGTGGTCGCGGTTACTAGAAATTAACGCGCCTGTTAAGCCGTATTCTGTATTGTTGGCAATTTCTATCATACGGTCAAAATCTTCTGCTTTACAAAACGCCAAAACCGGCCCGAAAATTTCTTCCTGCATCAAGCGGTCGTTTTTTTTCACATCCGCAAAAATAGTAGGATCAATAAAATAACCTTCATCATTTTTTCCTGTGCCCCCTGTTACAAGGCGGCCTTCTGTTTTGCCAATTTCAATGTAGCCCATAATTTTGTTGTACGCTTTTTCATCAATAACAGGGCCCATATACGTTTCGGCTTGTTCAGGGCTGCCCATTGTCAATGCTTTCGTCAGGTTTACTGCTTTTTCTAGCACTTCGTCGTATACATCTTGATGGACAACAGCCCGTGAGCCTGCAGAGCATTTTTGTCCGGAAAAGCCAAAAGCAGAATGTACAATGGACGAAGCTGCCAGATCCAAGTCCGCTTCCCGGTCAACAAGCACCGTGTCTTTTCCGCCCATCTCCGCAATTACCCGCTTAAGCCAAATCTGGCCTTTCTGCACTTTTGCGGCCCGCTCATAAATCCGGCAGCCAACTGCTCGAGAGCCGGTAAACGAAACAAATCGTGTTTTCGGATGTTCGACCAGATAATCGCCAATTTCTGCCCCGCTGCCCGGAATAAAATTCAAGACACCGGCTGGAAGTCCTGCTTCTTCCATAACTTCTACAAACTTTGCAGCTATAACCGGTGTGGTTTCCGCCGGTTTTAATAAAACGGTGTTTCCGGTCACAAGCGCAGCTACCACGGTTCCGGCCATGATTGCCAGCGGGAAATTAAACGGCGCAATCACAATGCCGACACCAAGCGGAATGTAGTGAAAAACATTTTGCTCTCCCGGCCGGCTATTGACTGGTGCGCCATGGTTCAATTTCAGCATTTGTCTTGCATAATACTCCAGAAAATCAATGGCTTCCGCTGTGTCTGCATCGGCTTCTTTCCATGGCTTCCCCGCTTCTTTCACAAGCCAGCTCGAAAACTCGTGCTTGCGGCGGCGGATGATCGCGGCAGCCCGGAATAAAATGTTGGCACGGTAAGAAGCTTCCGTTGTTTTCCAGGATTTAAATGCTTCAAGTGCGGCTTGCATCGCTTGTTCAGCAAGGTCTTGATCGGCCATTGAAACAGTGCCAACTACTTCACTTTTTTTTGACGGATTGATAGATTGAACTTTTTTAGGCGATACAATCTTTTGGCCGGCAATCACGAGCGGATATTCATTTCCAAGCTGTGTGTTTACATAATCAAGTGCTTGCTGAAAAGCTTGTTTGTTTTTTTCTTCAGTAAAGTCTGTAAACGGTTCATGCTTATACGCTGTGACCATGTAAATCCCTCCAAACGATTTTTTTCTCTCTCCTTATATTAATTGCAAGAAGTGTGCCAACATTCCAAAAGCTTTTTCTTAAAGCTGTTTGCTAAAAAAAAAGAAGCCTCTGCAAAAAAATTTGGCACTTGCCTGCAAAAAGGCTTTGCTTTTCTTTGGAATTTTTTTGCTTTATAGTGGTGACTATCAGGATTACGAAGAGAGGTGCAGGGCAGTGAACAAAAACAATCTTTCTTTTATAAACGATTTGTACAAGAAAATTATTGATGAAGTTGACATTGGCATCCACGCCGTGGACAAAAATGGCAGAACTATTATTTATAATAAAAAAATGCGTGAGATAGAATCTATGGACAGCAAAGACGTTTTACATAAAAATCTTCTTGATGTTTTTATGTTTCATGAAAACCAGAACAGCACACTTGTCCGCGCCCTCCAAAATGGGGAAAAAGCCATTAATGTAAAACAAACGTACTTTAACAACAAAGGAACCGAGATTACGACTGTTAACCACACATTTCCTTTTATTCAAAACGGCTTTATTCAAGGCGCAGTGGAAATTGCGAAAGATATTACAAAAATTGAGCGGCTAATGCGACAAAAAAGTGCCCGTAAAAAAGAAACATTTTTTACATTCAACAGCATTATTGGAAAAAGCGAACCGATTCAAGAAGTAATTGAGCTTTCAAAAAGAGCCAGCCGCACCTCTTCTTCTATTTTGATCACCGGTGAAACCGGCACAGGGAAAGAATTGTTTGCTCAAAGCATTCACACTGGCAGCCCGCGCTCGTCTGCCCCGTTTGTTTCCCAAAATTGTGCAGCCATTCCTGATACTTTAATTGAAGGGCTGTTGTTCGGAACGGTAAAAGGAGCTTTTACTGGCGCTACAGATACTCCCGGACTTTTCGAACAAGCAGCAGGCGGCACACTGCTGCTTGATGAAATTAATTCCCTGAATATTCATTTGCAGGCAAAGCTTCTCCGTGTGCTTCAGGAAAAAAAAGTGAAACGCCTCGGGAGCCCAAAAGAAATGCCTGTTGATGTTCGGGTTATTGCTACAATTAATGAAGACCCGGCAGAAGCGATTGCACAAAACCGACTTCGCAAAGATTTATATTACCGTCTTGGCGTTGTCACCCTTTTTATCCCGCCGCTTCGTGAACGCTTAAATGATATTCCGCTTTTAGTCAAACGGTTCATCGCTAAATACAATAAACTTTTTCAAATGAATGTGCTTGGCGTTGAACAAAATGTTTTGAATTCTTTTAATTCCTATCACTGGCCCGGAAATGTACGTGAACTTGAACACCTTATAGAAGCTTCTATGAATCTTTTACTTGATGAAGAATGGATCCAATTCGACCACCTTCCATTTCAATACCGTAAACATTTTATGGTAAAGACTGATCTTCCGCCGGCTTCTGACTTGATTTCATTTGTGGAAGATGAGCCTGAAAAAACAAGTTTAAAAAATCAATTGAACTTAGTTGAAAAACACGTTATTGAACAATATTTGCATAAAAATCATTTCAACATTTCCAGCACTGCAAAACAGCTGGGCTTAAGCCGGCAAAGCCTTCAGTATCGGTTAAAAAAGCTGGGCATTGGGCTTAAATAAATTTGCATGAAAATTCAAACTAATGAAAACTTGAACCATTTTATTTTTTATGTTTTTAATAAAGAACAATGACTTTACATAGGAGGCGCCTTTTACATGGAGAAAAAAAGTGTGTCAATTATTGGGGTACCGATGGACTTAGGCCAAACACGCCGGGGTGTTGATATGGGGCCCAGCGCGATTCGCTATGGGGGGCTGACAGAGCGCCTTACAAACCTTGGCTATCACGTTTATGATGAAGGAGATATCAAGGTGGAAATAAAAGAACGGGCCGATGAAGGAGCCGCAAACCTTAAAAATTTAACTGCCGTGGCCGAAGCAAGCGAGTTCCTGGCTTCTAAAGTAGAAGAAATTATCAGCCAGGATCGTTTTCCGCTCGTTTTAGGCGGTGATCACAGCATTGCTCTTGGCACGCTGGCTGGCATTGCAAAAAAACATCAAAACTTGGGCGTGATCTGGTATGATGCCCATGGCGATTTAAACACTTCCGACACATCACCTTCGGGAAACATTCACGGAATGCCCCTTGCGGCAAGCATTGGCATTGGCCACTCTAGCTTAACAGAAATTGGCGGCTATTCTCCAAAAGTAAAGCCTGAAAATGTTGTTATTATTGGCGCGCGCGATTTAGATCATGGAGAACGATTGCTTATAAAAAAAACAGGAATCAAGGTGTACACCATGCATGAAGTTGACCGTCTTGGCATGACTACCGTTATGAAAGAAACGATTGCCTATTTAAAAGAACGTGTTGATTACGTTCATTTGTCTCTTGATCTTGATGGACTGGATCCAACAGAAGCTCCAGGTGTGGGCACGCCTGTTGCTGGCGGCCTCACATACCGTGAAAGCCACCTTGCCATGGAAATGCTTGAAGAAGCCAATATTATTACTTCAGCAGAATTTGTTGAAGTAAATCCTATTTTAGATGAAAAAAACAAAACAGGAGATACTGCTGTTGCTTTGATTGCATCCCTTCTTGGCGAAACCCTTTTGTAAAATGGATAATTATTCGCTTTATGCTTATGTATAACCGCTTTTTCCTTTTTTAAATTAAGCAGAAGCCTTTTGCGGCTCTCTGCTTTTTTAATGTTTTGTAAAGGTTATTCATAAGGCTTGAATTTCATTTTTAAGTTGTGCGACCATTGATAACGAAAAGAGAAAATTAATTGTTAAAAGGAGGCCCGGATGAAAAAAGTTAATTTTAATACCTTACTGGAGATTTTATTTGTGTCGGCACGTCTTGGCCTCACTTCTTTTGGAGGGCCTGTGGCTCATTTAGGTTATTTTCACGAAGAATATGTGCGAAGACGAAAATGGCTTGATGAAAAAAGCTACGCTGATTTAGTAGCTTTGTGCCAGTTTTTGCCTGGTCCGGCAAGCAGTCAGGTTGGCATTGGCATTGGCGTGCTGCGAGGCGGCATTGCTGGCGGTTTTCTGGCTTTTCTTGGTTTCACGCTTCCTTCTGTAATCGCCCTTATTTTATTTGCCCTTGCTCTTCAAAGCTTCAATCTTGCAAGCGCCGGATGGATTCATGGATTAAAACTGGTGGCCGTTGCTGTTGTGGCGCATGCGATTCTTGGGATGGCAGAAAAACTGGCGCCCGATTTAAAACGAAAAGCAATTGTTTTAACTGCTTTAACAATCGTGCTTTTATGGCAAACTGCATTTACCCAGGTAATCGTTATTTTTATCGCTGGATTGATTGGGTTTTTTCTTTATAAAGAACAAAAAGCAGAGTTGTCCAAATCAGTTTTATTTCCTATCTCCAGAACATTGGGAGCTATTTGTTTAAGCTTATTTTTTGCACTGCTTATCCTTCTCCCTATTTTAAGAGAAGTAACTTCGCTAAAATGGATTGCATTGTTTGACAGCTTTTACCGGGGGGGTGCACTCGTTTTTGGCGGCGGCCACGTAGTGCTTCCTCTTCTAGAACGTGAGTTTGTCCCTTCTGGCTGGCTTAATGCAGAACAATTTTTAGCGGGATATGGAGCTGCACAAGCTGTGCCGGGGCCTCTTTTTACGTTTGCAGCTTATATAGGGGCCGTTCTTGACGGCTGGCAGGGCGGCCTTCTTGCCACTGCCGCTATTTTTTTGCCGGCATTCCTGTTAATTTTTGGCACGTTGCCGTTTTGGGAAACACTGCGCCGCAATCCTAAAATTCAAGGAGCTTTAATGGGTGTAAACGCAGCTGTTATCGGCATTTTAATTGCCGCATTTTACATGCCCATCTCGACCAGTTCCATTGAAAGTGCAAAAGATTTTGCTTTTGCAGCTGTTTTGTTCAGCATGCTGGCTTACTGGAAGCTGCCACCGTGGGTTGTTGTTTTGACCGGGGCAGCCGGCGGTTCAATAATTAGTTTTCTTTTATAAAAAAGCTTTGTCGACCAGACAAAGCTTTTTTATTTTCTTTTTCACCCACTGCCCTTTCTTATTTTAAA
>JAPSKG010000092.1 GCA_031177795.1 Domibacillus sp. | reverse complement strand
TCATTTTATGAATTACAGAAATAATCTCGCTTTCATCTGCTGCAAATTCTAAATCTGTTGAATTCGGTACCCATCAATTTTTATGGTTTTTTTCAAAAGGCTAAAAGTTAATTTAGATTATAAATATAAAAACCAAGCACACGAGCATATAAAATTTGCACTTTATTATTGGTTACATAAGAAAATCTTTCAAATAAAATTCGAGTTCTGTTAGCTTCAATTTCATCACCTTAAGACAAAATAAAAAGACCCATGAATAAAAAATTCATTGGCCATTCAAGTAAAAGTTTATTGGTTTTGAAATTGATCTTTAGTTTAAAACTGAAAATTCGTTGGCTTCTGTATTTCTAAAACCAACGTCACGACTGCTTTATGATGCCATGTATTCAATCCGGAGCTTGTCCGCTACCATAGCAATAAATTCACTGTTAGTTGGTTTCGCCTTGGAAACCGATACTGTGTATCCAAACAACGCAGCAATCGAATCCATGTTTCCACGGCTCCAGGCTACTTCAATCGCGTGGCGAATAGCTCTTTCTACACGGCTTGGTGTTGTATTGTACTTTCTTGCAATCTCAGGGTACAAAACTTTTGTAATAGATCCGAGCAGCTCAATATCATTGAAAACCATGGTAATAGCTTCACGCAAATATAAATAGCCTTTAATGTGAGCAGGCACCCCTATTTCGTGAATAACGGCTGTGATGCTGGCATCAATGTTTTTCTTTTGTTTTTTTGGCTCTTCTTTTCGTTCAACGCGCCTTGCCGGCTGGTCTACCCCTGCTACCTGTCGGATTTGGCTAACCAGGCTTTCCATATCAAACGGCTTTAACATAAAATAAGATGCACCTAATTCCACCGCTTTTTTCGTTACATCTTCCTGGCCAAATGCCGTAAGCATAATTACGTGTGGCTGTTTTTGATCACTTGCCCGAAGCCGTTCAAGAACTGCCAGTCCATCCATGTGGGGCATAATAATATCTAAAATTAATACATCTGCTTCTAATTCTGGAAGCATTGTTAAACATTCTTGTCCATTATAAGCCGTTCCCGCAATCGACATATCTTCCTGGCTGGTAATTACTTCTTCGAGCAATTGTACAAGCTGGCGGTTATCATCCACAATCGCTACTTTAATGTCGCTCATTTTGTTTCCTCCTTAAATCGCTGTCCTAAAGGTTATTCTAAAGGTTTTTTCGACAAAGCGATATCAATTCCTTTAAAAAATTAAAAATATTTATTTTCCCCGGTTTTTTTTCGTTTTTCGACATTTAATTCACTTTTTTTTCACCAAAAAAAGAGCGCAATCGCGCTCTATACAATGCCTGCATCTTTTAACATCCAATCAATATGAACACCATAACCAGATAATGGATCGTTAACAAACACATGAGTCACAGCACCAATCACACGGCCATTTTGAATAATAGGACTTCCGCTCATTCCTTGCACAATGCCTCCGGTTTCCTCTATAAGCTTCGGATCCGTTATTTTAATAATCATCCCTTTAATGGCTGGCTTTGTTTGATCAATTGTTCTTACCACAGAAATGTTATAGAGCTTTACTTTTTTTCCTTTTGTTACCGTCCAAATTTGCGCTGGCCCTTCTTTTACTTCATCCGGATGTGCTGCCGGATACAATTTTGTTCCTTTTAGATCTTGATTAAGCTGCCCAAATATGCCAAATGGCGTGTTTGAAGAAATAGTGCCCCATTTTTCTCCCAATGGAATATCCGCTATTTTTTCTCCTGGTACGCCTTCAGCAGCTTTACGAATTCCTGTAATGTCTGCTGGATGCAAGGTGCCTTTTACCGGTGCAAATGGCTTTCCAGATTGTAAATCACTGATAACGTGGCCAAGCGCACCAAACTTTTTTGATTTTGGTTCATAAAAAGTAAGAGTGCCAATGCCGGCTGTTTTATTTTTAATGTAAACGCCGAGTTTGTATGTGCTGGTTGCGGCATCTTTTACTGGAGCAACAGACATATGCATGGTTTTTTTGCCGCGAAGCACAGTGAGCTCTACCGCTTTGTTTTGACGTGCTGCTTTTTGAACATATGGCCGAATCGCTTGTGGTTCACTTACTTTTTTGTTTTCAACCCGAACAATCACATCTCCTGGAAGCAGCCCGGCTTTTTCGCCAGGTGAAACCCTCGCTTGTTCTGTTTCAATAAAGTGAAACCCAACCACATACAATCCTTTTGTTTCTAAATGAAGACCGACAGATTGCCCCCCTGGCATAACAAAAATTCGTTCACGTTCTTCTTGTACTGCTGGAAATCCTGCAGACTGGAGAAGTTCATTTTCTGTTTGTTCTGCTTGTATGACTGTTTCTCCTGCAGTCCACATTGTGAATAAAAGCAAAAAAGAGAAAAGACCCCGATTCAATACCGCCATACCACTCCCTCCCTCCTTTTGTCTTGCCCTGTTACTTTGTCCGCCGGAGAGCGTGTTTATAACGGTAATATGGGGTCAAGATGGATGTCATTTCAAACCGCGGATTTTTTTATTTTTGCTGATAATGCCAGTAATTCTTTTGCATGTTCTTTTGTTAAATCAGTCATTTCTACACCAGAGATCATCCGGCCAATTTCCGCTGCTTTCTCTTCCTCAGTAAGCGGCGTAACAGTTGTGCTAGTTCTTGTATTTTCTTGCTTTTTTTGAATGTATAGATGGGAATCTGCCATTGCTGCGACCTGGGGCAAATGGGAAATACAAAGAACCTGGGAATGAACAGCAATTTTGTAGATTTTTTCCCCGATTGCCTGGGCAACCCGCCCGCTGACTCCTGTATCAACTTCATCAAATATAATCGATGTTACGCCTTGATGGCGCGAAAAGATGGTTTTCATGGCAAGCATTACCCTGGACATTTCGCCTCCGGAAGCTGTTTTCACCAGCGGCTTTAACGGTTCTCCGGGATTGGTTGTCATGTAAAATTCAACCTGGTCAATTCCATCTTTTTTAAATTGTCCTATTTCACTGTTAAAATACACATTAAACACGGTTTTTTCCATGTAAAGTTCTTTTAACTCTCGGTGAATTGCTTCTTCAAGCTGGGCAGCTGCAGTACGCCGAAGTTTTGAAAGCTTTTTTCCTTCTGTTAAAACGGCCGCTTCTGCTTGCTCCAATTCTTTTTGCAAACGGTTTACATGTGTTTCCCGGTGAGTTAGCTGATCAATTTCTTCAGCAATCGACTGGCCGTATTTTAAAATTTCGTCGATCGTGGCACCATATTTTCTTTTTAACTGGCTAATTTCATTTAACCGGCTTTGAATTTCATTTAATCGTTCCGGATTAAATTCCAGAGTGTCAAGAACTGAACTTACATCTCTAACTGTATCCTCCAGAACATAAAAACTGTTGGCTGCGGCATCATAAAAAGGCTTATATTCTTGGTTAATGCCGGCTGAGGTTTCCAGGCTGTTGACGCTTAAGCCCAGCCAGTCCAGCGCTCTTCCTTCTCCTGACAGCGCATTGTATGCTTCCGATAAAGCACCGTAAAGTTTTTCGAAATTAGCCAGCTGTTGACGCTCAGATTCCAGCTTTTCTTCTTCCCCTGACGTTAAAGCAGCTTTTTCTATTTCATTTAATTGAAATTGTATTAAATCCAGGCGATGAGCAAGATGTTGCTCATTTTCGCTTAAACGGCGAATTTCTGATTGCACAAATGCATAATGATTGTATACTTTTTTATATTGTTCTTTCGCCTGCATAATTGGCACTTCTCCAAAATCATCTAAAAGACGAAGGTGGCTTGACGCATTCATCAATTCCTGATGTTCATGTTGTCCATGAATATCCATTAAACGAGCCCCGATTTCCCTGAGAACCGATAATGTCACCATTTTCCCATTTACGCGGCAGACACTTTTGCCTGCAGCAGAAATTTCTCTTCGCAATATAATGGAATCTTCGTCAACATCTATTCCAAATTCTCTGCAAACAGGCAAACAAGGATGATCGCTGTGTATGGAGAACATTCCTTCTATTTCGGCTTTTTTTTCACCATGGCGCACAAACTCTCCTGATCCCCTGCCCCCTGTTAAAAGCTGCAGCGCATCAATAATAATGGATTTCCCTGCACCTGTTTCACCTGTTAAAACAGTTAATCCTCTTTCAAAAGACAATTGCAGTAAATCGATAATCGCAAAATGGCGGATCGATAATTCTTGAAGCACAATCGGTCACATCCTTACTTAAAGCATTTCTAAAAATCGGTTTGAAATTGTTTCGGTTTGTTCCGGCGCCCGGCAAATAAGCAGGCAAGTATCATCTCCGCAAATTGTTCCCATAATTTCTTCCCAGTCCAGGTTATCAATAAGTGCTCCTACCGCTTGTGCATTGCCTGGCAATGTCTTCATCACAACAAAATGTCCGGCTGAATCAATGCTGACAAAACAATCCACAAGTGAACGCTTTAATTTTTGCAGTGGGTTAAAGCGCTGGTCGGCGGGCAAACTATATTTGTAACGCCCATCCATTAAAGGCACTTTTACAAGATGTAATTCTTTGATGTCTCGTGAAATTGTTGCTTGTGTCACATTGTAGCCGGCCTCCCGCAGCAAGTCCACTAGTTCATCTTGTGTTTCAATTTCATTGTTTGCAATCATTTCCCTGATTTTTATATGTCTTTGCCCTTTGTTCATTCCGCTCACCTCATAATGTATATTTATGCTTACTTATACATTATCATACTAAGACTGAGATGAAAAGCACATAAAAAGCGGCTGGATTCAATTCAGATGAAAAGAATCTGCCGCTTTTAACAAAACGTTTTTACTCAGCTTTTTGTTTAAATTCTTCATGAGCTTCACGAACAATTTGCTCGGGTGTAACCGGCAACTGAATGTGCCCTCCCTTTTCTTCACCTGGCCAGCGAATATGCAACAAAAATTCAATATTTCCGTCTCCGCCAGTGATAGGAGAATGAGAAAGGTTTACCACATCGTAGCCAAGAGAAATGGCCAGCTCAACTGTTTTCTCAATAACAGCTTGATGAACGGTTTTATCGCGAACAATTCCTTTTTTCCCAACTTGGTCGCGCCCCGCTTCAAATTGGGGTTTAACAAGAGCAACTACATCACTGTTTTGGATCAGCAATGTCTTCAACACTGGAAAAATTAAAGAAAGAGAAATAAAGGAAACATCAATAACGGCAAATTCTGGCATGCCGCGTTCAAGGTCAGCAGGTGTTACATAGCGAAAGTTAGTCCGCTCCATTACGACAACTCGCTCATCTTGACGAAGTTTCCAGGCAAGCTGGTTATATCCAACATCCAGGGCGTAAGACATTTTTGCTCCATTTTGAAGCGCACAGTCAGTAAAACCGCCTGTTGAAGCACCAATATCAATTAGTATTTTATCTTTTACCGTCACATCAAACACTTGAAGCGCTTTTTCAAGCTTTAAGCCGCCGCGGCTAACATAAGGCATTGTTTTCCCTTTAATTTCTAATGGAGCATCAACCGGAATTTTTTCGCCCGGCTTGTCAATCCGCTCTTCATTGGAGTAAACGATACCAGCCATAACTGCACGCTTGGCTTTTTCACGTGTTTCCATCAGACCTTTTTCTACCAGCAATACGTCTATTCGCTCTTTTTTTGCCATTTATGCTCTTTCCCCTTGTTTTTCAGGAACGAGCGCAGCTATTTTGCGTATTGCTTCTTCCTTCGTCAAATAAATTTCTTCAAGCAGTTTTGTTACACTTCCGTGTTCAATAAATTTATCCGGTATGCCCATTCTGTCAATTACAATTTTATGCTGGCCAGCTTCACATGCATATTCAAGGACTGCGCTGCCAAATCCCCCTTCTAAGATAGCTTCTTCAATCGTTAAAAGAGGAACATTTTCTTGAAACAACTCGTTTAGCATTTTTTTATCGAGCGGCTTGATAAAACGGGCATTAATAACTTTTACACTAATACCCTGTAACTCAAGTTCTTCAGCTGCTTCAAGAGCCATGGGAATTGTTGTGCCAAATGTTAAAATTGCTGCATCCGTTCCTTCTTTTAAGATTTCCCAGGTCCCGATGGGGATGGTGGAAAGCTCAGTGTCTATTTTTACGCCGAGGCCATTTCCCCTTGGAAAACGCATCGCTATTGGCCCGCTGTCATACTGGATAGCTGTGTTTACCATATGCCGGCCTTCATTTTCATCCTTTGGCATCATTAGTACCATATTTGGAATGTGGCGGAGAAAAGCAATATCAAACACGCCCTGGTGTGTTTCACCGTCAGCGCCAACAAGGCCAGAACGGTCAATCCCGATGAAAACATTTAAATTCGGACGGCAAATATCATGAACAACCTGGTCATAGGCCCGTTGGAGAAATGTGGAGTAAATAGCCAGGAAAGGCTTCATTCCCTGTGTAGCAAGACCTGCTGCAACCGTTGCTGCATGCTGTTCTGCAATGCCTACATCAAACATTCTATCTGGAAATTCACTGGCAAAACCAAGCAATTTAGAGCCAACAGGCATTGCCGGAGTAATTGCTACAACCCGCTCGTCAGCACGTGCTATTTCGCGAACCGTTTCACTTACTAATGCGCTCCAGGCAGGAGGTTCATTTTCAGATTTTATTATATCACCGGTATCCATTTTATACGGCCCGGTACCGTGCCATGAACCAACTGTGTCTGTTTCAGCAGGTTTATACCCTTTTCCCTTTTTCGTAATAACGTGAACAAGAACCGGACCATCCGTCCGTTTTGCTTGCTCCAATCCTTGAATTAGCTCATCAAAATTATGTCCATCAATAGGACCAAGATAAGTAAAGCCAAATTCTTCAAAAAACATTCCTGGTACAAACATATACTTTAAGCTGTCTTTCATTCTTTCAACTGTGGATGCGACTTTGCCGCCAACAGCAGGAATTCGTTTTAACAGCAATTCAAATTCTTCTTTTATTTTGTTGTATTTGCCGCCTGTTCGCATTCGCCCAAGCATATTGTGCAAAGCGCCAACATTTGGGGCAATTGACATTTCATTATCGTTTAATATAACAATCATATTTGTTTTTTCATGCCCAATATGATTGAGTGCTTCAAGCGCCATGCCGCCTGTTAAAGCGCCATCTCCAATAACGGGGACAATATGGGCATCTGTTTTTTTCAAGTCCCGGGCGATAGCCATTCCCATGGCTGCAGACAAAGAAGTTGAACTATGACCAGTTTCCCAAACATCGTGCTCGCTTTCATTCATTTTTGGAAATCCGCATAAGCCTTTGTACTGTCTTAACGTATCAAATTTGTCTGCCCGTCCCGTTAAAATCTTGTGAACATAAGATTGGTGCCCGACGTCAAACAAAAATTTATCTTTTGGGCTCGTAAAACAGTGATGAAGAGCAATTGTCAGCTCAACAACCCCAAGGTTCGGGCCTATATGACCACCAGTGGCAGAGAGTTTTTCAATTAAAAATTTTCTAATTTCCGCGCTTAGTTGTTCCATTTCATGCACATTCATTTTTTTCACAAAAGAAGGGTTCTTGATGGATAATAGATCCAACTGGATCAGCTCACTTTCCTGACTGTTTCAATTTTGATTAAAATGTATCGCTATTATAGCACACGCTTTTTGCCGCTAACAATTTTCGGTATTTTACGAGACCCGGTTGGCGATCAAATCGGCAAATGCCTTTAAAAGAGGTGCCGGACGGTTAAGAGAGCCAAGTGCTTCATGCGCTTTCTGCAATTCTTCTTTTAACTTTTCTTTTGCTCCTTGAATTGTTAAGAGAGAAGGGTATGTACACTTTTTATTTGATTCATCGCTTCCAACCGGCTTGCCGATTTCTTCTTCTGTTCCTTCAACATCCAAAATATCATCGCGTATTTGAAAAGCCAGCCCAATGTGGCGGGCATATTTTTCAAGAAGAGCCGTTTCCTTCTCATCTGCATTGCCAATAAGTGCTCCTGCCATCACGCTAAATGACAAAAGCCGTCCTGTTTTATGATGGTGGATATACTCCAAGTCAGAAAGGGAAAGATTTTTTTGCTCACCTTCCATGTCCGCCATTTGTCCGCCAACCATTCCTTCAGGACCTGCAGCAAAAGAAAGCATCTGAATCAGTTTAACTGCTTGTTCAGGCGAGTAAGCAGTTGAGCCTGCGATCACTTGAAAAGCATATGTTAAAAGAGCGTCTCCTGCTAAAATAGCTGCAGCTTCGCCAAAAACTTTGTGGTTTGTAGGCTTTCCTCTTCTTAAATCGTCATCATCCATAGCTGGCAAATCGTCGTGAATTAATGAATAGGTATGAATCATTTCAAGCGCACAAGCTGCTTCTAGCCCTTTTTCCGGTTTCCCATCAAACGTTTCCAGGGCAGCAAAAAGCAACATCGGCCGAATACGCTTTCCGCCTGCTTTTAATGAATACGACATCGATTCTTTTAATGCCTCTGGAGCTGACAATGCTTCCACGAGGTTTAAGAGATAAGGTTCAAATAACTGACTTTTTTCGTCCATATATTTTTTTAAAGTTGTCATGTTTATTCTCCATCCAGCTCGAATGGCCGATCCTCGTCATTTGTTACTAACTTTGCCAGTTCGTTTTCTG
>JAPSKG010000091.1 GCA_031177795.1 Domibacillus sp. | reverse complement strand
GTTACCTGGTCAGTGTTAAAAACCTCGCTGACGTTTGGTGCAGATAAAAACTTTGGATCTTCTTTTTGGATTTCCTGGGCAAATGAATCTTTTCCTTCTTCGAAATCCAGCCAAATAACAAGCTGGTTATTTGGGGCCATCGCCACAATTTTTTCTGTAACTTCTTTGAATTTTTTACTGTCTTTTAATTTTATGGCGACATTTGGCTGGCCATTTTCTGTAAAAGATTGTGTAGCACCGCCTTCAGCAAGATCACTTCCATCCATCATCAACGTGTCATTCACATCACGAAAAGAAAGGTTTGCCTGCGTAGAAAGCAAGCTTCTTGCTTGTGCCTGGTCTTCCACACCCGCTAGCTGAACGCGAATTCTATTTCCTTCTTCTACTTGGATGCTTGGTTCACTTACACCAAGAACATTAATTCGCCTGTCAAGAGCTTCCGCTGTGTCTGCCACGACACTTTCGGTTATTTTTTGGCCTTCTTTGGCTGGCTGAACTTCATAAAGCACTTCAAATCCGCCTTGCAAATCAAGACCGAGCTTAATATTTTTAACAATCTCGTTTGCCGTTGAACCCATTGCGCCGAACAAAACAAGCACAACCAGCAAAAAAGCAACGATCCGGCTGCGTTTCACCATTTTCCATTCCCACTCCTTATTTTTATAGAAAAAAATTAATAAAAAAATTCCGGTAACGAATACCAGAATTCCTCAGCATATTTCATTATGAATGAGAAAAAAGAGGCTGTCAATTTACTCTAGATTTCTACGCGGCTCGAATAAAAAGTCCATCTCTTCATCTGACAGCTTTTCTCCCCATTCCGGTGATTTAAAAGCTGTAACTTGCGTGTAATTCATGTATTCCCCAGGCTTTACCGATAAAATATCAGCAACCATTTTAGAAATAATAGGTTCCTCATCTGGTTTTTTCCACTTTTTATTCAATAAATATTTCCATAAGGATGGGACATCTGCTGTTCCGTAATTGATCAGCCGTAATTCTTCCACTTTGCTTATTAATGCGGGCATAAGCTTTTTATAGTGTACTTCATATGGATGCTTTTCCATTATGTATTCCCCCTGTCATGCTTGTCCCTCGTTGTACATATATCTCATTATACAATATTTTCAGCGTAATTACTTTCCCGGAAAAGGCGGTGGCGTTTTGTCATCATTTATTAAAGGAACAATGTGGCTGGCAGGAGCCATTTTCCTTGTTAAAATTCTTGGTTTTATAAATCGGATGGTAATCGCCAGGTTAATTGGGGAAGAAGGCATTGGCTTGTACATGGCTGTTTTCCCGGCTTTTATCTTAGCTGTTACAGCCGTACAGTTTGGTTTGCCAGTAGCTGTTACCCGTTGCATTGCCGCTGCAGAAAATGAAGCTCATCGAAAACATATTTTCTTAACGGCTCTTTTTTTCACGCTATCTTTATCTGCTGTTTTCACACCTCTTCTTTGCTTGCTCGCTCCATACCTTGCTGAAACTCTTTTTCACGACCAGAGGGCAGTCATGCCGCTTTATGCCATTGCTCCTTCTATTCCTATTATCGCTATTTCTTCGATTGTGCGAAGTTATTTTCAAGGAATAATGAACATGAAGCCGGTTGCCTTATCCCAGCTGATTGAGCAGATTGTCCGAATTGGACTGATTATTTTCACAGGCCGGATGCTCCTTCCTTATGGAATTGAATATGCGGCAGCCGGAGCCATGGCAGCTGCTACTGCAGGAGAGCTTGCATCTCTTTTGTATCTTCTTTATTCTTTTCGGCCAGAGTGGCAGAGAGTGCGAAAGTGGCCGGGAAAACGGACAAGCCGTCATCTTACTGGCGAATTGGCAGAAACAGCTGTTCCTGCAGTGGGAAGCCGGTTAATTGGCTCTGGAGCATGGTTTTTAGAGCCCATTGTTGTTGTGAAAAGCCTGGCTATTGCCGGATTTACTTCAGCAGAAGCAATGAAAGACTATGGAGTGTTAACCGGTTATGCTCTTCCCCTTATGTTCTTGCCGTCTTTTTTAACTGTAGCGCTTTCGTCTTCTCTTGTTCCTGATATTAGTGAGTCGTTTAGCAAAAAACAGTATAAGAGTGTCGCCTGGCGCATAAATGAATCCATCCGCTTTTGTTTGTTTACTGGCGGGTTTGCAGTAATCATTTTGTTTTTGTTTTCAAAGCCTCTTATGCTGGTTATGTACCACACTGAAAAAGGAGCAGATTTAATTCAACTTATGGCGCCTTTCTTTCTTCTATATTACTGCCAGGGGCCCCTTCAAGCAGTTTTACAGGCCCTTAACTTATCAAGGGCAGCCATGTTAAATAGCTTATATGGAGCAGCAGTGAAGCTATCGGTCATTTTTCTGCTGTCCAGCCAGGCTTCTTTTGGAATACATGGTGCTGCGATTGCTATTGCAGCCAGCATTACGACCGTTACCTTTCTCCATACTGCATCTATGTTAAAAGCTGTTCCGCTTTTTCTTCAATATGGTTTGTATTTTAAAATTGGGCTGCTCCTTGTGTTTACGTATTTAACAGCACAAATCTTTTTGCCGTTTATACAACATAACACGTTTCTTTATTTGGGCGGCGGTATGATAGGCTGCTTTATCGTTTACCTGGCAGGTGGTGCTGCTCTTGGAATCTTTAAGAAAAAAGACCTTTCTATGCTTTTATTCTGGAGAACATAAAAAAGCCCGAAACCTGAGTTTCGGGCTTTTTTTTAAACTGTACCTTTAGAAACAACGTCGCGTACAGCAGAACGATCAAACGTTAAACGGGTGCCATCACCCACAACGATTGTAATCGTTGCTTCATCAGAGGATTCAATCCTGCCGTGAAGCCCGCCCACTGTAACGATTTTGTCTCCCTTTTGCAAATTGTTTTGCATTTCCATGACTTGACGCTGGCGCTTTCGCTGTGGACGAATCAACAGGAAATAAAATAACGCAAACATGACAATCAGCGGGAGAAATTGTGCTAATGCTTCCATTCTATTCTTCACTCCTTTCTAAAAACAGAACCACGTCAAAAGTTTTTCGCATCCGGCCGGTTAAAACCGTATTGCTCAAAAAACTCTTCCCGGAAATCACCAAGCCGGTCTTCTCGGATTGCTTGACGTACGTTTTCCATTAAGTTTATCAGAAAATGGAGGTTATGGTAAGTCGTAAGACGAATTCCGAAAGTTTCATTACAATGAAGCAAATGGCGAATATATGCCCGTGAATAATTTTTACATGTATAACAACCGCAGTTAGGGTCAACAGGACCAAAATCCCGGGCATATTTTGCATTTTTTACTACCAGGCGCCCTTGGCTCGTCATTAACGTGCCATTGCGTGCAATACGGGTCGGCAATACACAGTCGAACATGTCTATTCCGCGCATAGCACCATCAATTAAGGAATCTGGTGATCCCACTCCCATCAAATAGCGCGGCTTATCAGCCGGCAAATGAGGAGTTGTAAAATCCAGCACACGGTTCATGACGTCTTTAGGCTCACCTACTGACAAACCGCCAATAGCGTAACCTGGAAAATCAAGCGAAACAAGATCACGCGCGCTTTGTTTTCGCAGCTCTTCATATTCCCCGCCCTGCACAATTCCGAACAGCCCTTGATCTTTCGGCCGTTGATGCGCGCTTAAACACCGTTCAGCCCAGCGCGACGTTCGCTCAACCGATTTTTTCATATACTCATATTCAGCAGGATAAGGCGGGCATTCATCAAATGCCATCATGATATCTGATCCGAGGGCATTTTGAATTTCCATCGCTTTTTCCGGAGATAAAAATAACTTATCTCCGTTAATATGATTTCTAAAATGAACTCCTTCTTCTTCAATTTTGCGGAACTCGCTTAATGAAAATACCTGGAATCCACCTGAATCTGTTAAAATGGCCCCATCCCAATTCATAAATTTATGAAGGCCACCCGCTTCTTGAACAATATCATGTCCGGGGCGAAGCCATAAATGATAGGTATTGCTAAGCAAGATGTTAGCACCCATTCCCTTAATGTCTTCCGGAGCCATAGTTTTAACCGTTGCAAGTGTCCCAACCGGCATAAAAACAGGCGTTTCGAAACTCCCGTGTGGCGTGTGAACACGGCCAAGACGGGCACCTGTTTGTTTACATGTTTTAATTAATTCATATTTAATGGCTGTCACTCGTCCTTGCCACCTTTCAAATCAATAATTAGCATTGCATCTCCAAAGCTAAAAAAGCGATATTGGTTTTGTACAGCTTCTTTATAAGCAGAAAGAACATGCTCCTGTCCAGCAATAGCGCTGACCAGCATGATTAATGTGGATTTAGGCAAGTGAAAGTTTGTAATCATGCCATCGATCGCTTTAAACTTAAATCCCGGGTAAATAAATATGTCTGTCCATCCACTGGATTCTTTAACAAAACCATGGTCACGGGCAGCTGTTTCAAGCGTTCGGACAGATGTAGTGCCAACTGCAATAACACGCCCGCCTTTTTCTTTTGTTTCACGGATTGCCTCTTCTGTCTGCTTTGAGATTGTATAATATTCCGCATGCATGTCATGATCTTCAATAGAATCTACAGACACCGGCCGAAACGTGCCAAGCCCGACGTGAAGAGTGATAAATTCAATCCGCACCCCCTGTTTTTTTAATTGTTCAAGGAGCTGTTCAGTAAAGTGAAGACCGGCTGTTGGAGCAGCAGCAGAACCGCGCTCTTTTGCGTAAACAGTTTGATAACGGTCTTTTTCTTCCAGCTGTTCTTTAATATAAGGCGGCAGCGGCATTTCGCCCAGTTCATCAAGCACTTCATAAAAAATGCCTTCGTAATAAAAGCGCAGCAACCGTCCTCCATGCTCTTTTTCACCAATACACTCTGCACGCAGTTTGCCATTTCCAAAAGAAATTATATTGCCTTCCTTAATGCGTTTTGCCGGTTTCACAAGGGTTTCCCATACATCTTGTTCGTTTTGCTTTAACAAAAGCACTTCAATGTTTGCTCCTGTTTCTTCTTTTACACCATGCAAACGGGCAGGAAGCACTTTTGTATCATTTAAAATAAGCAGATCACCTGGATTTAAATAGTCCACAATGTTTTTAAATGTTTTATGGTAGACAGTTCCTTTTTCTTTCTCGAGAACCATCAATCGGCTTTCCGCGCGTTCTTTTAATGGTGTTTGGGCAATAAGCTCTTCTGGCAAATCAAAATCAAAATCTTCAACTTTCATTTTTACACCTCTAGTTTATCTCCATTTTCCAATTACATAAAAAATAAGCGACAAAATAATGCTTGCTATTATTGACGTTACAATCGGAAAATAAAATGTCGCATTTTCCTTTTTAATTACTATGTCTCCAGGAAGCCGGCCTAATTTGGTAAATTGCAGCAAAATACCCAGTACAAACAAAACCGCCCCAGCTAACATTAAAAGCTTTCCGATTCCAGTCATGGCGATGGCACCTCCAGTTGAAAGTGGTCATAAGCGGAAGGCAAGGCAATTCTGCCCCGGGGCGTTCTTTGCAAAAAGCCAATTTGCAGCAAATACGGCTCGTATACATCTTCTATTGTTGTTGATTCTTCTCCAATGCTTGCAGCCAACGTGTCAAGCCCAACCGGCCCGCCTTTAAAGCGGCCGATTATAGTCGTTAATAGCTTATGGTCAATGTGATCCAGCCCCAGCCGGTCTACCTGAAGCAGTTCAAGAGCTTCATTTGCTTTTTCAAGTGTAATCCGGCCATCTCCACGTACCTGTGCGTAGTCACGAACTCGTTTTAATAAACGATTGGCAATACGCGGAGTGCCGCGCGACCGGCGTGCCAGTTCTTCTGCTCCCTCACTATCAATGGCTGTGCTAAAAATTTCTGCTGTCCGCAGAACAACGTCTGCAAGTTGGCTTGTTGTGTAATATTCTAGCCTTGCATGGACGCCAAAACGATCCCGCAGCGGTGCAGATAAAGCACCTGCCCGGGTCGTAGCACCAATTAACGTGAATGGCGGCAAGTCAAGTCGGACCGACCTGGCTTCCGGCCCTTTTCCAATCACAATATCCAGACAAAAATCTTCCATTGCCGGATAAAGAACTTCCTCAATTGAACGTGGCAGCCTGTGAATTTCATCAATAAATAAAACATCCCCTGGCGCAAGAGCCGTTAAAACAGCTGCCAGGTCCCCGGGACGTTCAATGGCAGGACCTGAAGTAGTCCTGAATCCTGCACCCATTTCATTAGCAATAACAGCCGCCATGGTGGTTTTCCCAAGCCCCGGAGGACCATAGAGTAAAACATGATCTAACGTTTCTTCTCTTTTTAGCGCTGCTTCAATAAAGATGGACAAGTTTTGTTTAACCTGACTTTGCCCGATATATTGCTTTAATGTTTGAGGACGGAGCGACTGTTCTTCAAATCGCTCTTCTTCTCCGGCTCCGCCTGACAACATGCGTTGATTATCCAATACAGCCCGCCTCCTTTAACCGAGCAGCAATTGCAGCCCTTTTCGAATGTACTCATCTGTTGAAAGTTTACTTTCTTTTTCCAGACGGCTTGAAATACGCTTTATTTCACGTGCCGAGTAGCCGAGTGCTTCGAGTGCAAGCAATGCTTCTTCTAAAGCTTCATTTCCACTGGCAGGTGAGAAAGCATCTTCTTCCTGCACAAACAAGCCAGGGAAAGAATCAGAAGCTACATTGTCTAGTTTTCCTTTTAAATCAAGAATCATCTGCCGTGCTGTTTTTTTGCCAATGCCAGGGAACTTTATTAAATATGGTTCATCTTCTCTCTCTATGGCACTGACAACATGGGCAGGCGTACCTGATGCAAGAACAGCAAGAGCTCCTTTAGGCCCAATGCCTGAGACGCTGATTAATTTTTCAAATAACCTTTTTTCTTCAGCTGCTTTAAAACCAAATAGCTGCTGTGCGTCTTCCCGTACGTGGTGATGCACATAAATAATTTTAGTAGTTTGCTCATCTTTCGTAAATGCAAAGGGATTTGGCGTTAAAACGCGATATCCGATTCCATTGTTTTCAACCACAATATATTCTGGTCCAATGAATGAAATTGTGCCTTTTATGTATTCGTACAATTTGCAGTCTCCTTTAAACACGATTCGTTCATTGTATCATACCATAGCTTTATTTTAAAAAGAAACATTTGTTCCCTAAATCAACTCATTAGCTTTATAGAAATCGTCAATTGCTACAACAAGAGCTCCCATGCGTTCCATCTCTGGCGCAATAATCCGCTCCACGCCATATTCCTTTAATGTGCTGGTCGTTACTTTTCCAACAGAACCGGCAATTGCTTTTTCGTTAAATGCAACTGCAAGCTGCTCCGATAACCCGCGTACCCGGGCTTCTTGGAACAAAACACGAACTTGCGGAGTCGCAGTAAATAAAACAGCATCTATTTCGCCGCCGATCACTTCATCAACCAGCTTTGACACAATTTCAGGCCGGGGAACGGTCGTTTTATAAGGAAGAACCAGAGATAAAAAAGCTCCTTTTTGAAGAAAGCTGTTTTCTAATAACGGAACCCTTTCACCATGCAGCTGTAAAAAAACATTTTTTCCACCCAGCTCAATTGGATCAAGAGCGTTTATCAAACCGGCATTTGTTCCGTCCCCGTCGATTACTTCTGGATGTAAACCGTATTTTTTAAGCGCTTGTACGGTTTTATAGCCTCGACTGGCAATAGAGGAAGCTTTGATGGCTTGTACAAAAGAATCTAGCAGCCCAAGCGAATCTGCCGCTTCAAAAACAGTAGCTGTTCCAATTCCCGTTGTGAAAATGCTCCAGTCTGTTCCATTTTCTATTACACCTTCAATTTCTTTTCTCATTTCTTCCGGTGAGCATTTCACTGTTTCTTGAAGCGGCCGTTCAAATGCCATTCCACCTTTTTTCTCAACCATTACACTCATTTCACTCATTTTTCTAGAGCCAGTAATGGCAATACGTTTTCCGTTTAAGTTGCCCATTTAATCTCTCCGTTCCTTTTTTCTTTTAATACTATCTTTTTCAGTTGTTTTTTTCCATAGAAAAAGACGGTTCAACAAATGTTGAACCGTCCCGGCTGTGATTACTTGAGTGGTTTTTTCAAGAAGCCAAGCAGTACAGCCGTAACTGCAGCTCCAACAAGAACTGCTACAAGGTAAAGAAGTGGATTTCCTTGCACAATTGGGAAAACAAAAAGTCCGCCATGCGGCGCTGGAAGTTTTACGCCAAAAATCATTGTCAAAGCTCCTGCCACTGCTGAACCAGCAATTGCTGCCGGGATTACACGAGCAGGATCTTTTGCTGCAAATGGGATCGCACCTTCAGTGATAAAAGAAAGACCCATAATATAGTTTGTTTTTCCTGCATCTCGTTCTTGCTCCGTGAATTTCTTTTTAAAGAATGTTGTTGCAAGAGCGATACCTAGAGGAGGAACCATACCCCCTGCCATTACAGCTGCATGAGGTGCAAAGTTATTTGCATCAATCATTGCAATACCAAATGTGAATGCTGCTTTGTTGATTGGGCCACCCATATCCACGGCCATCATACCGCCCAGGATAATACCAAGGAGAACAAGGTTGCTTGTACCCATACCGCCAAGTGCGTCTACAAGCCACTTGTTTAATGCA
>JAPSKG010000090.1 GCA_031177795.1 Domibacillus sp. | reverse complement strand
TTCATATTATACTAAGAGAACAACAAAAAGAAAAGCAGCCCGGGTGGACTGCTTTTCTTTTTTCTTACCCTTTTTGGTTGTTTTTTACATATTCCGCAATACGGTCCGTTGCTTTTTCAAGCTGTTCGAGAGAAGTCGCATAAGAAAGGCGGATGTTTGCAGGTGTCCCAAATCCGCTTCCCGGTACTACAGCTACGTTAGCTTCTTCTAAAAGAGCCGTCACAAATTCATCTACATTGGCATGACCTGTTAGTTCGGCCGCTTTTGTCGCATTTGGATAAAGATAAAATGCCCCTTGTGGTTTTAAGCAAGTAATACCCGGGATTTCATTTAATTTTGCGTGAATAATGTTTAATCGTTCTTCAAATGCTTTTTTCATTTCCTCCACAGGCTCTTGAGTGCCACGATAAGCTGCAATTGCACCGTATTGGGCTGTTGAAGTTGGATTAGACGTTGAATGGCTTGCAAGATCTGTCATCGCTTTAATTACTTGCGCGTTTCCGGCTGCATAGCCAATGCGCCATCCTGTCATTGAATGTGATTTTGATACCCCATTGATAATAATGGTTTGCTCTTTTAATTCTGGAGATAATTCTGCAATGGATACATGTTTATTTCCGCTGTAAACAAGTTTTTCGTAAATTTCATCTGATACAATCCAAATGTTGTGGCGGACAGCAATTTCACCCAGTGCTTTTAATTCGTCTGCTGAGTAAAGCATTCCCGTTGGGTTTGACGGCGAGTTAATAATAACTGCTTTAGTTTTATCCGTAATAGCTGTTTCAAGCTGCTCTGGCGTAATCTTAAAATCATTTGACTCTTTTCCTTCTACGTAAACCGGAACTCCATCTGCGAGCTTAACTTGCTCAGGGTAGCTTACCCAGTATGGTGTAGGGATAATTACTTCATCACCTTCATTTAAAATGACTTGAAAAAGGTTGTACAATGCATGTTTCGCGCCGGTTGTAACAATGATTTCATTTGGCTTGTATGTAATGCCCTGGTCTTCCTGGAATTTAGCAATAATGGCGTTTTTTAATTCTACAAGACCGCCTGCCGGTGTATATTTTGTTTGCCCCTCTTTTAATGACTCATACGCTGCTTCAATAATATGATCCGGTGTATTAAAATCCGGTTCACCGGCGCCCAGGCCGATAACATCGATTCCTTGCGCTTTCATTTCTTTTGCTTTTGCTGTAATCGCAAGTGTTGTAGAAGGAGTTAATGCTTTTACGCGTTCTGCTAATTGTACTTCCATTTTTAAATTCTCCAATCTGTTAAATGTTTTCAACTTTCTTCCACCATTTTCCGTCCGTGAACGTTAAAAAGTAATAGTTTAAACCGCCAGTTTCACTTTTAAAAGTAAAGAGCCATACAGGGGTTTTATTTTCAATGCCGAGTGTAAGCGATAAAATTTCAACGCTGCCCGCTTCCTCCTTGAAAAGAGCCCGCGCTTCTTTTTCCGTTATACCCTCGTCAAGCGGAAGAACAACCGGATCTGACTTGCCATCACGTGCCAGCCATACCGCTACCCGCTTGCCGCTTTTATTTTTCCCTGTTCCCGTATAATAAGCAGTTGTACCATTATATAAGTACACTTTCTCTACTTCTGTAAGAGACATGGTATCCTGCAGTTGCTGCAAAGCTGTCTCTTTTGTTTTCTCATACGGTTTTTGTGCATTATTATACAATATTACAACGGTCACCGCAATTAAAACAAAAGTAATTCCGATTATTAATAAATGTTTTTTAAAATTCGTTCGCATTTTTACCACTTCTTATGTTCGATAAATCGTAAAAACTGCTTTGGACTGATCCTCTGCATCGAGTGCAAGTCCAAACATTAAATTTTCTCGCTTTAATGTCCGGTTCAAGGCATCAACCAGCTTATACAAATCACCGTTATTTTCAACCTTTACGGTCGACAGTATTTCAATTTTTGACTCCATTAAAATCCCTCCTGCCTAAAATTATAGCAGGAACAACCGTGTTTATTGCAACTATTTTTCACTGTCAAGCCACTTTTCAATTAACTCCATTGTTCCAGTAATATCTTGTTGAGTAACCGGCACTTCAGGAATTGATTCCAAAAACGCTTTGCCATAACGGCTCGACACTACACGCCGGTCAAAAATGACGGCAATTCCCCGGTCAGACTGTGTTCGGATCAGCCTGCCAAATCCTTGCCGGAAACGGATAATTGCTTGAGGAAGCGAATAAGCGGAAAAAGGATTTTTTCCTTCTTCTTTTAACTGCTTGCTTTTAGCCGCTACAAATGGATCATCCGGAGGCGCAAAAGGAAGCCGAACGATAAATAAAACAGACAAGTCTTCTCCCGGAATATCAATTCCTTCCCAAAGAGCTCCGGTACCGAGCAAAATAGCTTTATCATATTGCCGGAAATTTTTCGCTAGCCGTGCAACGCTGCCGCTTGTAATCCCTTGGGCAATAATTGCATAATCGGCCAAAAGCTCTGTTTCCCGGATAAAATCATGAGTCTTCTTTAAAATCTCAAATGATGTAAACAAAACAAGCATACGGCCGCCTGCTGTTTCTGCAGCTGCAATAATGTAATCAGCCACAGCTTGTGCGTAAGAAGCGCTGTCAACCTCTTTTACTTCTGGTACATCGTCTGGAATAATAATTCGACAATTTTTCGCGTAATCAAACGGCGAGTTAATCACATATTCATCGTATGGATACGCAGAAAGGCCCATCTCACTAACAAAAAACTGAAAAGATTGTTCAACTGTCAATGTGGCAGAGGTAAACAGCACGTGGTGACGTTCAAGCAAGTAGTCTCGAATTAACCTGCCCGGCTGAACAGGCTGTGTCCGAATGGCAAACGTGTTATTTAAAGAGCGGACGTCTCCTTCAAGCCAAATAACGTCTTCGTCGTCAGGGCGAAAAACGAGCTCAAACAACTCCTCATTCCATTGGCGGCATCTTGCTAAAAAAACAGCCGTGTCATCTACATAAAGCTCATCCCGGGCAGAAAGCTGTTTTCGAATTTCTTCAATCGGCGCTGCTTTTTCCGTTACTGCTTCTATCAGTGTAGACAAATCATTGTAAAGCCGCTCTGCACCGTATTCAATTCTCTGCCACTCTGCCGTGCTTCGATTTTGTTCATCTAATGCATACTGTCGTTTAGTTTGTCCCGTTCCTTTTGTTTTTTTCTCGAAAAATGTTGCTAGCAGGCCAAACCACTCTTCCGCTTCTGCAGCTACTGTGGCCATTTGTTTAACCAATTTTACAGACGACCTTGGCGACAAATGCTTTGCTTCAATTCGTTCAAGATGATACAAGAGCCGCCGGTCATCTGTAGAGCCAATTTTCCCCATTAAAAATTTTAACTGGAAAAGCGATAGTTCTTTGCCTAAACGCTCTCTTGCAGCTTTTTCAAAACGGTGCGCTTCGTCAATAATAATATGGCTGCCTTTTTCTAACAAAGGCTTTTCAGCTTTCATATCAGCAATTAAAAAAGAATGGTTTGTAATAATTATATCTGCGCTTGCAGCTACTTCTTTAGCATACAAAGCAAAATCGTGCTTTCTCCATGCTTGTTTCGCTTTATTTCTGTAATCTTCAGCCTGGCAAACTTCCTGCCAGAGAAGAAGGCCTCCAGAAGATAAATTCAGTTCATCTCCATCCCCGGTTTCTGTTTCAAGCAGCCACACTAGCATTTGCATTTTTGCAATCGTGCGATCATAATTTCTTTCTTTTTCGCGAAGCGAACGAACAAAACGGGATAAATCCAAATAATGCCGCTTCCCTTTTAAAACAGCTGCCTTTACGTTAAAAGGCAACATCATTTGCAGCTTTGCCAGTTCTCGTTCCAGTAGCTGATGCTGTAAAAGAACAGTGTATGTTGAAACAATAATTGGCTTGCCTGTACGCCTGCTTTTAAATACAGCCGGCAAAAGATAAGCAAGGGACTTGCCTGTTCCGGTTCCTGCTTCAATAACTGCATGAGTTCCGCTTTCTATTGATTTCTGAACGGCGTTCATCATTTGCATCTGTCCTTGTCGCCGTTCCATTCCTGGAACGCCGGATAAAAGCATCCATTTCTCTTCTTCTTTTTCCGGAAACAAAATGGATTTATCCGCTTTTCGCTTAACAGGTGATTCTTTTTTTCGAAGCGCCAAGCCGCGGTACACCGTCCAATAGGCAGGAAGTGTTTCAATGCGCAGCTTTTTTTTCGCAGCAATGCGAGCCAGGATCATATGAATATCACTTTTCAAACCAGCAGAAAGCTTTAACAACTGCTCAATTGTTACAAGCGGCAGCTGCTCTAACTTTTCAACCAGTTTTATAAAAAGCTCTGCAGTAGCATACGCATCGCTGTCTGCTCGATGTTTTTGTCCGTGCTGCAGCTGGAATTGTTCTGATAAATCCCCAAGCTTGTAGCTGTCAGAGGCAGGTAAAACGATTTTAGCAAGTTCCACTGTATCAATAACAAGGCCATTAAATGGCGCATAGCCTGCTGCTTCTAATTCTCCGTTCAAAAACGTTAAATCAAACGACACATTGTGGGCAACAAAAACAGCTTCCTCAAGCCATTTATGAAAGAGCGAGGCTTTTTCTTGAAAAGATGGCGCACCCTTGACTGTTTCTTCATTAATTCCCGTAAGCTCTTGAATAAAAGGAGGGATCGGGCCAGCCGGGTTTAAATATGTATTATATTGTTCATTTATCCGGCCATTTTCAATTGCTACAAAAGCCGCTTGCATAATACGGCCTCCACTTGCATGGGAATGGCCGGTCGTTTCAAAATCGGCCACTATAAATCGTACATCATTGATCACGGCAAACACACCTTTTAGTAAAGTAACACGTCAATCAGCAGTTTTTTCCGCTGACTTACCAATACACTGAGATAAAAAGCGCTTTTGTATCAGCGCCTGCGCAGCCATCGTGCTCTGGCTAAAAAAAACTAATTCCTTAAAGGCAGGAGTTATCCAGCATAATCCTTTTTTATTAATAAAAAACCGTTTTTCTGCCTGTTAATCCGAACTAAATTCTTTTTCAGTTTACCATAAAGTAAACAGGCAATCAGTGAACGAAGAAAAAAACTCTCTGCAAGCTTGTTGCCTTACAGAATAAAATCTCTTTACAAAGTTTTGGAGAAAATGTGCTTTTCCTCTTTTATTAATGTTTTAAATTTTTTCTCAGCCGTATTTTTCAAGAGAAAAAACCGCTGCATAAACAGCGGTTTTTTTTACATAATAGTACCTGCCGGCTCTTGATGCAAAAGATCGGCAATCTTGTTGTTTTGGTCCATAATAAGCACTTTCGGCTGATGGTCTTTTACTTTTTCTTCCGCTACCATCACATAGGAAATAATAATTACTGTATCACCAGGCTGTACAAGGCGTGCTGCAGCACCATTTAAACAAACAACACCACTGCCCCGTTCTCCAGGAATAATATATGTCTCTAAGCGGGCGCCGTTATTATTATTGACAATCTGAACTTTTTCATTTGGCAGCATTCCAGCTGCATCCAGCAAATCTTCGTCAATTGTAATGCTCCCGACATAATTTAAATTTGCTTCGGTTACAGTTGCACGGTGAATTTTTCCGTTCATCATTGTTCGAAACATTACACTCTTCCTTTCACCGTTAAAATAATGTTATCAATCAAACGAGCATGTTTATATTTTACAGCGGCAGCGGCAATTACTGTGCCGTGCGCTTCTTTGATAGGTTCAAGTTCAGGATACGAAAGGATTTCCACATATTCCACATTCGCACCGGTTTCGTTTTCTAACCGTAAACGTGCTTGCTGCTTTAACGTTTCCGTATTCGTGTTTCCTGCTTCAACTGCTGTTTTTATCGATTGCAGTGCTTTGTATATTGCTGGCGCTTTTTTTCGTTCTTCAGGCAGTAAATAAACATTGCGTGAGCTTTTGGCCAGGCCGTCTGTTTCCCGGACTGTTTCCACTCCGACAATTTTAACCGGAACATTTAATGAATCAACTAAACCATGAATCACTGCAAGCTGCTGTGCATCTTTTTTTCCGAAGTAAGCACGGTTTGCTTCTGCCATATGAAACAATTTCATTACCACGGTAGCCACGCCGTCAAAATGCCCTTCTCGTGACAAGCCGCACAATGCATTTGTTCTTTTATGAACCGTTAACGTAACAGCTGGCTCCTCCGGATACATTTCTTTTACAGCGGGCATAAACAGCAGGTCAACACCAGCACTTTCTGCAAGCTTTGCATCTCGTTCCGGGTCACGCGGGTAACGCTCAAAATCTTCATTCGGGCCAAACTGAAGCGGGTTCACAAAAATCGACATGATGACCATGTCATTTTCTTTACGAGCTTGTTCTGCAAGGGTTAAATGCCCTTCATGTAAAAAGCCCATAGTAGGTACCAATCCAATGGTTTTCCCATTTTTCTTCTCTATGTGAACTGCTTTTTTCAATTCATTAATGGTTTGCACGATTTTCATGAGTGAATGCCCCCGTACAACTGGTTCAATTCGTCTTCTTCCATTGTGAATGTGTGGGCTTCTGCTGGAAATAAACCTGCTTTCACATCAGCTACATAGGCTGAAACAGCTTTTAAACCTTCCTGGTCAAAATCCGCATAGCTTTTTACAAATTTAGCTGTACGGCCAACACCATAACGCATAATATCATGATAAACCAGTACTTGTCCATCTGTTTCAACACCTGCACCAATGCCAATAACAGGAATTCGCAAAGCTTCCGTAACCGATTGTGCTACCTGGTGCGGTACACACTCTAACACAAGCATAAAAGCGCCGGCCTGTTCCATTGCCTTTGCATCTTCCACTAATTGCTGTGCTGCTTTAGCGGTTTTTCCCTGCACTTTATAACCGCCCAGTACGCCAACTGACTGTGGTGTCAGCCCTAAGTGAGCACAAACCGGCACTCCGGCGCTTGTTAATTCACGCACACGTTCAACAACTTCTTTTGCTCCCTCTACTTTGACAGCATCTGCTCCTGCTTCTTGCATAACTCTTCGGGCAGCTTGCATGGTTTCTTCTTTATTTATGTGATATGTCATAAACGGCAGGTCAGTTACAACAAACGTTTCTTTTGCGCTTCTTTTCACAGCTTTTGTATGGTGAATCATATCTTCAAGTGTTACCTGCACAGTTGATTCATACCCGAGCACGGTCATTCCAAGAGAGTCACCAACAAGAATAATGTCTGCTCCACCTGTTTCCGCTTGTTTTGCTGATGGAAAATCATATGCAGTAATCATTGCAATTTTTTCTTTTTTTGCTTTCATCTTGATAAAATCTGCTGTTCGCTTCATTTAAGTATCCTCCTTTTAATTAGAGGAGACGAAACAACAAAAAAAAGTCCTTATTGCCAAAAAGAAGCAGAAGGACCCGTTGTTATACGGATAAATGTTTCGACCCTCTGTCCCTGTCCAGTCGGATCAAGGCAGTTCTTGTCTTATTCAGTAAATTGCTTATACAGGAAAAGGTGCAGCTCAATTGATACCGCCCAATTCACGTTTATTATAACAGCCGTTTTTTGTTTTGACTACTTCTCCAATTCAATATCAGCGGAATAAATATCATGAACAACTCCGTCCATGCTTTCCAATTTTAAAACGCCTTCTTCTGTAATACCAAGCGCTTTGCCACGAATTGTCCCGCTAACTGTTCGAGCAATAATATGCCGGCCAATCGAAACCGCAAAAGATTCCCACTTTTCTTTAATTAACCCAAAACCATTTTCCATATACTCTTGATAGTATAGTTCAGTATTTTTTAAAATAGCCTGGACAATTTTTGCTCTTTGTACTTTTTCGCCTTTTTCAATTGCGATGGAAGTTGCAATGCTCTCCAGTTCTTTTGGAAACTCCTGTTGGTTTACATTCATTCCAATCCCAATAATAATCGACCGGATTTGGTCTGCATCTGCCTGCAACTCCGTTAAAATACCCGTTATTTTTTTTCCGTTCAGCAAAATGTCATTGGGCCACTTGATTTCAGGTGTTAGACCGGTAGTATCACGGATTGCCTCGGCCACTGCTACAGCAGTAATCAGGGTGAACTGCGGGGCTTTGAAAGGTGGAAGATGAGGCTTTAAAATCAAGCTCATCCAGATGCCTGTGTACTTGGGTGAATGCCAGGGACGTGTCATTCTGC
Source organism: Domibacillus sp. (assembly GCA_031177795.1). Lineage (GTDB taxonomy): Bacteria > Bacillota > Bacilli > Bacillales > Domibacillaceae > Domibacillus. The sequence goes on along the minus strand of JAPSKG010000090.1, from coordinate 473 downwards.
CGCGTCCTGCCGTTTGTTCTTCCGCAATCACCAGGGTTCCTTCTGCCGCTTCTTCTGCCAGCTTGTGCGCTTCCTTTTGTGTTGATTCAACTGAATCAAAAAAAACAATTTTCTTTCCGAGCTTTTTGGTTTCAAGGCCAATCAGCAGCTCATTTTCACTTACTTTATCCGGCTTTGATTTAATGCGGTATCCTTTTTTACGAACCGCTTCAAGTTCAAAACCTTCCTCCCTGAGCAATTCAATGTGTTTCCATACAGCAGTACGTGAACAGCCAATGCTGTCTGCAAGTGCCTGCCCGGAAACAAATTCACCATTTGCTTTTGTAAATACTTCAAGCATTTTGTGTTTTACAGAAGGTTGCATGCGCGGACCCACCTTTCTATTTCACTTTTTCGGTTTGCAACCTTTTGGGTTAGCACCGCTTTTTCTGCTTGCTCCAGGCACTCTTTAATCCAGGCGCCACGAGGCTTTT
>JAPSKG010000089.1 GCA_031177795.1 Domibacillus sp. | reverse complement strand
TAAATGTTGCGTTTTGCTACACTTATTGTATAGAGAAAAACCAAAAAGTTCAAACAAATTATAGAAATGTAAAAATATTCTTTTTTCAAGTGGACGATATGTAAATAAAACCGGCTAAAAGTTTTTGAATTTCATATAAAAAAGCCCGGTGCAAAAACCGGGCCGAACCTGCTAGCTTGTTTATTAGCAGACCAAGTTGACAATACTGAAAAAATTATCGGTTAAATAATTACGCCGGTAGAAAAAAACAAGAAACCATCCCGTTTCCGGCTGGTTTTTCTTTATTATTTCGAAACTTTTTAGAATTTAAACCGTATTAGCAATGAAAAGAAAAGGAGGAAAAAAAATGAACAACCATGAAATTGATTTTAAGTTGTATGGCGACGACATGCAATTTGTACAGGTAGAACTTGACCCGCAAGAAACCGTTATTGCAGAAGCAGGCAGTTTAATGATGATGGATGATGGAATTAAAATGGAAACAGTTTTTGGTGACGGGTCATCTGGCCGCAGCGGCTTAATGGGGAAATTGCTTGGAGCGGGAAAACGTGTTTTAACAGGTGAAAGTTTGTTTATGACTACTTTCACAAATAATGGAAACGGCAAAAAACATGTTTCATTTGCTTCTCCTTACCCGGGGAAAATCATCCCAATGGATCTTAGTGAACTCAATGGTAAAATTATTTGTCAAAAAGATGCGTTTTTAGCAGCCGCAAAAGGCGTATCCGTTGGCATTGAACTTCAGCGCAAACTGGGCACCGGATTTTTTGGCGGTGAAGGCTTTATTATGCAAAAGCTTGAAGGTGACGGTTTGGCGTTTGTTCACGCCGGGGGAACAATTTTCGAAAAAAAGCTTGCTCCAGGAGAGCTTATTCGTATTGATACCGGCTGCCTTGTTGCCATGACTGGCGATGTAGAATACAACATTGAACCAGTTGGCGGTGTAAAAACAGCTTTATTTGGCGGTGAAGGACTGTTTCTTGCTACACTTCGGGGGCCTGGAACTGTTTGGGTTCAATCTCTTCCATTCAGCCGGCTTGCCAGCCGGGTATTTGCTGCAATGCCGCAAAACGGCGGCACAAAAGGAGAAGGCGGATTGGCCGGGTTATTTGACTTTATCGGCGGCGATGGAGACTAATTGATGCCGTTCACGTTTGCACGGCAAGTAAAAGTGCAACTTGCGTTTTTTACATTACTCGGATAAAAGAAACCGAAACAAATAAACCTTTTTGATTATCCCCTCGTTACAAAATCGAAATAATGCAAAATGAAAAAGCGGTCTCATACATTTATGAGACCGCTTTTTCACTTGTGTAAAGCTTGCGGAAGCTATCGTTTTTAATTTGAAGTTATTTATATTACAATATATCGCACACGCGGCCGACTTGACCGTCCTGCAGACGGACTTTAATGCCATGCGGATGAAAGCTGGAATTTGTTAAAATATCTTTTACAATTCCATTGGTTTTCATGCCAGTACGCTGGTCTTTTTTTAATATCACATTTACGGCTATGCCGGGTTTAATGTCACTTCTGTTTTTTCCGTTCATATTCAATGATCCCCTTTTCAATGTAACGATTAGCTTTAGTATAAAGCTTTTTTCGATAGGAATCGAAGAAAGTCTTTTTTCTTTCCCGCAAAAGGCGATTTAAATTGACCTTAATCCTTTACAATACAATTAAACTGGACTGGATTAGTGATCTTGCAAAAAAAAAGATATTTTTCAGAACAATGGGTAAAAAGAAAAAGAGGCATTTTGACTTTTTCACTTATACGCAACGAAATAAATAGGAGTGATTTTGCCATGAAGCAAGCAAAAGATTTTATTATTTCAGGAAACGTACAAGGGGTTGGTTTTCGTTACTTTGCCCAGCTCACTGCTGCAGACCATCATGTGGCAGGCTGGGTCCAAAACCTTGAAAATGGTTCTGTTATAGTTCATGCAGAAGGAACAGCTGAACAAATCAACTCATTCATTGCTGCACTAAAACGCGGAAATCGTTTTGCCAAAGTCCATCATGTTCAGGAAAAATCAGTTCCGGCACAACAATTGCATTCATTTCATATTAAGTATTAATGAACGCATAAACAACAAAAAGGAGATAAGGTCAGCTTCCTTGTCTCCTCGTTAGATCTGCTTCAAAACGTGAAGGCTGCGTTTTGGTTGATAAAAACCAGCCACCCATTGCGATTAATACAACCACAGAATAAAACAGTAATTTCCATTCAAATGATTCAGCAAACTCGTATGGCACAACAGAAAGCTCTTCATAAGACAATGTGTGAACAGCAAGTTTAACGCCCAGCCATCCAATTATAAAAAAAGCAGCTGTTTCTAATCCCGGTTTTTTTTGAAGCAGATTTATAGAAAAAGGACCCAGGAACCAAAAAAACAAAAGCCCGATCACTCCGCCTGCACACATAACAAAAACAAGACCTCCATCAACGTTTCCAACTTGCGGAAGGTTTGTTTCAGGAAGCGACACTGTTAAAGCGGCCGCCGCTAAAATAGCTTCAACTGCAAAAACACTGTCTGCTAATTTTATTTTTAGTACAGTGCCCCAAAATCCAGATGGATGTTGATTTCCTGCCCTGGTTTCTTTTTCCCTGTTCGTTTTTCTTTTTTCAGCGATCCGGCTAAAAGCAGTAAACAAAAGATAAAGAGCACCGAGTGCTTGTACTTGCCATGCATAAAGAAGAAAAGAAAAAGCGGCTAAAAAAGCGATGCGCAAAACTAGTGCACCTGTTAGCCCATAACCTATAGCTTTTTTACGATCTTTGTCTGGCAAATGCTGCACCAAGCCAGAAAAAACCGAAACATGGTCAGCAGCCAATAAGCCTGCCAGCATCACTAGCAGCATCAGTGCGGAAACATACTCCGATAAAAACGCCACGTTTAACACCCCGCCTCTTTTTATTTCCCTTAAATGGCTTTATCGCGCGTGATTTTAATCCAGTCCTGGTCTATACTTTCAGTTCCTTTATCAAAAGTTAGTTTTGTTTTAAACCTGTATGATTCTTCTTTATCCAAAAAAGGAATATCATCCGGCAAGCGGTATAAAAAAGGAACTTTATTTAGCTCATCTGCAAGAATCATTTTTGACAGAAAAATCGTGCTTTTATCAATTGTTTGGCTTTTTTCTGTGCGGCTGTTTTCCAGAACCAGGTCACATTCAATGCTTGTGATGCGCTGGTCAACGGTTCCTCCTTGAATTAAAAAATAGCCTTTTATTTGTTCACCCGGTTTATATGTTTCTTTCGGCAAAACCAAGTCAATTCTGGCCGAACCAATCCCCAGCAGCGACATATATTTTCTTAAGATCATATTTATTCCCTCCATCTATTTATTCGTTTCTATTATTGACAACATAACAAGAAAAAAAACCTTTACCATTGCGGTAAAGGTTTTTTTAAACAAAGAACGGCCTTTACCATACAGGTAAAGGTCTCGCTAACAGCAAAACAAACACTGCCAGCAAAGCCGAGAGCAATTTTACTCCGTAATGACGGCTCTGCTGTAAAAGCTACTCCCCTTTAGGAGTTTTTAATTGATTGGTTTTATGTTTTTTCCGCGAACTTGTAAACAATCGTCACTTTTGTTAATTGGATAAGGCGGCTACTTTTTCAACTGCTTCCGCTACCCGCTCGTGTACAGTCCGGTCAAGTGGCTGGGGAACAAGATCTCCTGCTTTTGTGCAATCTGCAATCGTTTCTGCTGCCGCAACCAGCATAGAATGTGTTATGTTGTTAGCCTGTGCATTTAAAACGCCCCGGAAAATGCCAGGAAATCCAAGCACGTTGTTTACAGAGCGGCCGTCAGCGGCATATGCTGCTCCTGCTTCAAGTGCTTCCACCGCTTCAATTTCCGGTTTAGGATTGGAAAGTGCCAGAATAATTTGTCCTTTGCGAACCCATTCTTTTTTAATTAATCCTTGAACACCTGTTGTAGCAATCACAATGTCACAGCTTGCCATTAATTCTTCAATCTGATCAATTGGCGTGCCTCCATAATTCTCAAGACGCTGCTTTGCTTCGGGTGAACGATCTGCCCCCAGCACCGATTTTGTCCCGTATGCCATTAGCATGCGGCAAATTGCCAATCCTGCGGCCCCGAGTCCAATTTGCCCTACTGTTGCTTCTTTCAAATCAACTCCAGCACTTTTACAAGCAGAAATAACAGCAGCAAGCGTCACTACCGCTGTACCATGCTGGTCATCGTGCATAACAGGGATATCCAGCTCCGCCTTTAAGCGCTCTTCTACTTCAAAGCAATGCGGAGAACCAATGTCTTCAAGCAAAATACCGCTAAATCCCGGTGCAATATGCTTTACTGTTTCCACAATTTCATCAGGGTTTTTTGTATCAAGCAAAATCGGTATACCATTTATCCCAACTAGCTGATCAAACAAAGCGGACTTCCCTTCCATTACCGGCATGCCCGCTACTGAACCAATGTCGCCCAGGCCAAGAATCGCGGTCCCGTCTGTGACGATCGCCACGCTATTGCCGATATTTGTGTAAAATTTCGCTTTTTCAGGATCAGCTTGAATGACCTTACAAACATCTGCTACACCAGGTGTGTAAACCCGGCTTAAATCAGCCAGCGTTTGAATTGGCATTTTACTTTTCATTTGCACTTTCCCGCCTTCGTGGGCTCGCAGCACTTCATCTGAAACAGCACGCACACGAAAGCCTTCTAATTCATCAATTGCTTGAATCAAGGAAGAAAGCTGGCTTTCTTTTTCAATTTGAACAGTAATGTTCCGCTGAGTATAAGCCGGTCCTACTTTTACTGTTTCTACTTCCCCGATATCGCCGCCGTTAAGCCCTATGGTCGTTGCTACCTTGCCAAGACTTCCTGGAACAGAAGGAATTTCAATCATTAATGTACGAATTAGTTTATTATATGCCATGTTCTATGTACCTCCAAAAAATATGTCTCTATACTATAATAGCGCTTTCAGTCACAATAGTCCGTATAAAAAATTAAAAAAACTATGTGAATTTATTCACAAAATTGCCATGGTTCATTTGGTTATTGTCATCACTTCTGGTGTATCTTGTTTGTATAGCTACTTTCTTAAAAGTGTATCTTATTTCTATAACTACTTTTTAAAAGGAGACGAGTTTAATGAAAAAGCAATATATTTTATTTTTAACAGCAATTATACTGATGACGCCTATTTTTTCATCCGCTCATGTGAAATGGTTCACAAATACATCTCCACAAAAAGAAACTCTTGAACATATATTATCACCGCTGTTTATAAGTTTGGCGGTCGCTATTGCTGTACTGCTCGGCATACTTACTCTTTTAATTCCTAAAACGGCAAGTTTTGCGTTTATACAAAAATGGGATAACTGGCTTTCTGGATTCCGAAAATATTCTCGCCTTTTATTAAAGTATGGAACTGCTGCTGCCTTAATCCTTCAAATTACGAACGGCACGTTGTTTGCGCCTGAACTTCATATTGAAAACTCAACCGTTGCTTTTATCACTTGGTTAACTATTGCTTTTTTGCTGATTCCCCATCATGCGGCAACAAAAATAGGGGCCGTGCTTCTTTTAGGGCTATTTGTTTATGTAACTGGACAATACGGCATTTTCCATATGCTTGACTACGGATTTTATGTAGCGATCATTGCGGTCTTGCTTGCTGGCAAAACACCTTTTGAAGAAAAAGGATTTCCGTTTTTATATTTGGGAACGGGCCTTTCTTTATGCTGGGTCGCTGTTGAAAAGTGGGTTTATCCGGCCATGACACTTGATATTGTGGCCAACCACCAGGTGCCGACTTTTGGCTTTACCCCAACAGATTTTATTGTTATGGCTGCATTTATTGAATTTATTGTTGGTTACTTGCTTGTTGTTGGAATTTTAAATCGAGTGGTTGGATTGGTTGTTACAGTTATTTTTATGATGTCAACCATGTTATTCGGTGTAACAGAAATTATTGGTCACCTTATGATTCACGTTGTTCTTCTTATTTTTATTATAGAAGGAGTTTCTTTTTACAATCCGCCGATCAAAATGCATAAAACAAAAATAGATCAATTTGTGTTTGTATTTTTAAACTTTTTATTTGTTCTTTCAACCTTCCTGCTCATCTATTACCGCTTTGCGTGAAAATTTCAAGGTTTTCCGTTAAAATAAAAGCAGAATGGAGCGTGAATGATTGAAAAAAATTGTTTATTTTCTGTTGCTGCTTTTTGTGGTTTTCAATACGCGGCCTTTCTGGCAAGAGTACGCAGAGCCATATGCAGATCTGGCTTTTATGGATCAAGTAAGTGAGCAGGTAGAACTGCTAAAGGAACACCCGCTAGTTACAGAAACAGTAAATACTTTTGCAAATGAAGTGAAAAGCTTGTTTGGAATAAAAGCAACAACCGTGGAACAAGCGGAAAAGCCAGCTTTAACCGCGCCGGATTCACAAACTTTTTCTGTTTACAATATACAGATTGGCGATAGCCGCACAAAAGTAGAGCAGTCACTTGGTCTTCCAAAACGACAATCAAGAAACGAGTACGGAGTTGACTGGTATGCTTACCATGAAAATTATCAAAATTTCGTCATGGTGTCTTACAATAAAAACAGCCGGGTAAACGGTATTTATACGAGCCATGATTTAATTTCCTCAAACATTGGCATTGCGCTAAACACGCCTAAAAAAACCGTTCAAGCTAAACTTGGAGATCCGATGGAAAAAATGCGTAAAGGCCTTACTTATTATCTTTTAAATAAAACAAATGAACATGATTACTACCAGCTTGATAACAACTATGTAACGATTTTTTATGATGCTCATGAACAATTCACAGTAACCGCTATTCAAATTGTTGACGGAAATTTAGAAAAAGCGAAAAACAGTATGTATGCACCGGGCAGCCCTGAACTTCGAACAGGCTTTGAATACCAGTTGTTTGATGTAACTAACGCCGCTCGCGTTACACACGGCCTTCCTGTTTTAGAATGGGATGACCGTGTAAAACAAACAGCGCGCAACCACAGTGCGGATATGGCCCGTCATGCATATTTTGACCATATAAACTTAAAAGGCAAGTCGCCATTTGATCGGATGGAAGAAGACGGAATCCGATTTATGGCTGCCGGCGAAAATCTTGCTTACGGGCAATTCAGCAGTGTTTTTGCCCATGAAGGCTTAATGAACTCTTCCGGCCACCGAAAAAATATTTTAAGTAGAGATTTTAGCTATCTCGGTGTTGGAGTCGCTTTTAATGGCGAATCCCAGCCTTATTTCACTGAAAACTTTTTGGATTATTAACCCTTGCCGTTTTGATGGCAGGGTTTTTTTAACGTGTTTTATTTTTCAGCGCGCAAAAAAAGCAGCCTTATAAAGGCTGCTTTTTTATGAAGTATATAGGATTATGCTTTTTGTACGTTAGTTGCTTGTGGTCCACGTTGACCTTGTTCAACTTCGAATGTTACTTCTTGACCTTCGTCAAGAGTTTTGTAGCCTTCGCCTTGAATTGCTGAGAAGTGAACGAATACGTCATCTCCAGCTTCGCGCTCGATGAAGCCGAAACCTTTTTCTGCGTTAAACCATTTTACTTTACCTTGTTCCATGTTATGTTGCCTCCCGTTGTGCACTTTGCACAATATAATACTATTCCTGCTCAAAGCAATATCAAGACAATAAGCTTTTACAGCACTTGTACTTTTCGAACAAAAATAATTCTCCTTTATAATAACAGCTTTAAACAAAATATGCAAGTCATAAAAAAGAAAATGTTTTCATTTGCTTTTTTTCCCAAATTTAATTTGCCAATTCACCAGGAAAATACCTGAAAAAATAAGCAATCCGCCCGTTAAAACATAAAGGTGAAGCTGCTCGTTCAGCAGCCCCCACCCACTCATTACGCCAAAAAAAGGAGCCAAAAACAAAAATGCGCTCGTTTTTCCCGGATCGCCTTTCTGGAGCAAATAAAACCACCCGGCAAACTGCACAATCGACGCCATGAACGCAAGCCACAATAAAATGCTGATGGAAGCAGCGTTTAGTTCCATAAAAGGCTGTTCGAAAAAAAAGCTGGCTGCAAACAAAAACAAGCCGCCAAACAACATTTGGTAAGCTGTCAGCACCCATGTATCCAGCCGGGTTCCCCACGATTTAATCATCAAAGTGGCAACAGCCCATGAAATAGCTGAAACAAAACCGTATAAGGTTCCTATTTCAACGTTAAGCTCTCCGCCCAGTGTGATAAATACACCGATTAACCCGAGAACAACTCCGAGCCATTGAGTCGCCCGGTAGCGGACTCGGAAAAAAACCGTACCGAACACAACAACGAGCAATGGATTGGTAAAAGTTAGAATCGCCGATTCACCTGAAGTAATGGTTCGCAGGCTCAAAAAAATAAAACCCATAACAGCCGTTGTTTGAAAAAAACCGATAACCGCTATTTGCAGCCATTGCTTTTCTTTTTTTGGATGAGGCCTGTTCATCATTTTAACAGCGCCAGCCATTACCATACCCGCTATTGTAAACCGAAAAGCAACCAATAAAAGCGGCGAGAAATAAGCTAATCCCATTTTCCCGATCGCAAAAGCAGATCCCATTAAAGCTGTTGTTAACACCACTAAAAACGCATAAAGAAATTTATTCATACACTTTCCTCTTTTCTGCTATTTATCGCCGGCCCGTAAATTTCAGTTCAGAAACGTGCCCGCTTTTTTTATGCTCATAAAAAAGCAGTAAACGTTGTACGTTTTTTTCGGAAAGC
>JAPSKG010000088.1 GCA_031177795.1 Domibacillus sp. | reverse complement strand
TAAAAAATTTGCTTTTTCCATTACTAAGTTGAAGATATTTATTTTTATTTAAATGAAATTTGTTAATTCGTTACTTGGTGGAGTAACAAAATTCAATTTTGTTAGATCATTTGCTGGAACCCTTCCATACACAACACATTCTTCAGGCTTTAATTTCAAGCGTTTTGCTGCTTCTTCATAAATAATTACATTTGGATGTATTTTTTTAAAATCATCCGCAGCGAGAAGACAGTCAATTTTCTCCATAAAACCCAGGCTCTTTAAATAAAAAGCAACCCATTTAAATTCAAAACGGGACACCAGCCCGATTTTGATGCCTTTTTGTATGGCTTTGTTTATTACTTCCACCATTTCGGTTTTTCCTTTTTCATCCGTTATCCTTTTAAAAAGCCGCTGTGTTTTAATTTTGTTTAAAACAGCATGATTGTATTTTGTCTTTGTTTGTTCTTCTAATTGAACAAAAGGATTAAAATTCGGATTAAGCCCCTGTGAGTTCCACAAACTTAACGGAAAAGAACCGTCATTTTCCTGGAATATTTCCTGCAGGACTTGATATTCATGATTCCTAACCGAAATCAACTCGTTAAAATCAAAGATAATAGCTTTTACCACACGGCTTTCATTCCTTTCTGCAAAGCTTACGGCACTGCCTTAATAATGGTATGAAAAACAGGCCTACTATAGTAGAAGAATAGGTTAAAAATAATATGTTGATTAAAATCAACATATTATTTTGGGACTGCCTAAAAAACAAACGAATAGTAGGAAGGTGAACCTATGCATTATTTTATTGGAAAAAACCAGGATAATCACGCTCCTATATCAAACGGGAGCGTTTTAGCTTGGCTCCAGCAATATGATTCTAACTGCCGGCCCGTTGATAAAGTAAGCCAGTTTTTCTTTCCGAATTTTGACTTATCAAGCGCTTTATTTGATGAACCCGGTTCTTACATCATGGTCAAAGACCACCATGAAAAAATTTGGTATGACCCTTATGGAACAGTCCGAGAAGAATTTGGGCAAGTTGGAGAAATTGTTTCTATGAACAGCGCCCGCTACATTAATGGGTGTGGCATATATGAAGTTGTTTCTCACAAAGGAAATACCGTAGTTAAAACCAAAACATGGGCTCCGTCAAACAAAAACGTGCTGATTCGGTCTATCCAAGTAAAAACTTTAAAAACCAATCCAACAACCGTTTCTGTTTTTCCGGTTGTCCACCTTAAAAATATTGTACAAAAAATAAACAATACGTTTATCTCTCGAATTTCAAGCAATCAATGGCTTGCAGCAGCCGTTTTCCCTAATTCTAAAGGCATTACAGGAGATATTGGAAAAGCGGTTACCGGCGGCAAAATTTCTGTTTTTGAACATAGCCTGATTCCTGTTCCCTTAGTGTTTACTATTCCGCTGAACGTTCCAAACAACCAGTATAGCCATCCTGTTTATCAAGTTTTTGCTGCCGGTTCCACCAAGAAAGAAGCTTTTCTTGAACTGCAAAATGTGATGAAAACAATTGAAAAAAGCGAACAGCACACCCTGCAAGAATGGGAAAAGTGGCACAGTAAAACAATCAAGCTAAATACACTTCCGCCAAAGCTTGAATACAACTGGAAAGTCAGCAACACGTTGCTTAAAATGAGCCTTCAAGAAAACGGCACTCCTATTCTTATTGGTTTTAAACCATACCAAGGAAATGTATGGATTCGCGATAGCTTGTGGATTGTGTCTACACTAGCACTGGCAGGCCATATGGAAGAAGCCGTAAAGTCTTTGTATGCAACTCTTTGTTATTTAAAAGAACGCCCTGACCAAAACTATTATTTTGCTTACAATGTTGTTACTGGACTGCCAAACGAGCATGCTTTTGAAAATGATACAACGGGTCTTATTTTATATGGAATCTGGCAAGTCTGGTCTTTACTAAAAGACCAGACTATGTTGCACGATATGTGGAATGTAATTGACCATTCAGCTAATTGGATTTTAAAAAACCGTGATTCTACAGGTCTTATCCTTGCAGATGCGGGAATCTGGGAAACCTTTGGACCTCATTTAGGAGAACTTTTTGAACATATGACATGGACTTCAGCCATCTCCTCTTTTGGTTTATTAAAAGCTGCTGAAATGGCTGAAGCTTTGCAAGAAAATGATAAAGCAAAAAGTTTTCGGAAAGGCGCCCATGAGCTTATTGAATCTATTGAAAAGCATAATGTTCATAATGGTGTTGTCTGCCGTTCAAAGGAAACAAATTTATTGGATGCATCCGTTACTTTGTTTTTTTCGGAATTTCCCGTTTTCCCTAAAAAGTGGCTTGAACCAACAGTTACGGCCATTCAAAAAAGATTGGAAGACCCTTTTATTGGAGGGATTTGGAGACATGAAAGTTTAACGACAGAAGAAGGCGACTTAAAGCCGTGGACTGGTCCCACTTTTTGGCTGGGAGAAGCATTTTTAGCGGCAGGCGATGTGAAACAGGCATGGAAATATTTTGCTCATAACTATCGGAACAGTGCTTTTTGCGGTCTTTTGCCTGAATTGCTGTACAGCAGAGGCCGAGCCCGGGGGATCAGTATGCCCAGCTATTCCCAATCAGGAGTTATACGGTCTTTACTTTTTTCCCAGGGGTTATTTCACAGAAACTGACCCGGTTTCATCTTTGTTTTCCATCCTCTTCATTTTGTTTCGAAGGATTTTTAGTGAAGAGATCAAACAGAAATACCTCACTGCTTTAGTTTTCTTTATTTATTCAGAAACATAAAACATTTCTTTTTTCGGCGGTTTCGCTATTTAAAGCGCTCTTGAATTTTACTCACATAGAAAAAACTTGATTTACTGACAGCAAACATAAAAAGAAGCGAAAGTTCGCTTCTTTTTTTAGATTGGTGCTTTACACCATTCTATCATCTATTACATGTTTACTGTTTTCTTTGTTTGTCCTAACTCCAATTATGTATAGTTTCTTTCCCTGCTTCCCGGTACAGGCCCCACCTACGCCAGATACCATGACGGCCACGCATGCCATCCAACCCATCTTCAGTTTAAAAGAAAGCGTTTACAAAAACAAGGTTTTTTGGTCGTCAAATTCCGACATATACTGCAGTGCACAATAGCTGCCTTTATTTTAAAGTTAATTGTTAACAAACTGCTGTTAAAAATCTTGAGGCTGAGGTTCATATTTTTTGCAGATCACCCCTGCTGCTTAAACGCTCTGTTACTTACTGGCGGCACAGCTTTTAAACTTGCATGGCGAAAAAACAGATCAGTGCTATGCTGTTTTTTTTCGGTAAATTTAGTTTTAAAGTTTTTTTCTTTTTAATAAAAATTTATTATTTTTTCAATTTTTTTCTGCGGCTTACTTTCCTTTTACTTCTTATCATTTTTTCAAAAAATGATTTTACAAAAGATTTACCCTTTCTAAACTATTCTCTAACACTCTCTTAAAATTTATCCCTTATTCTATTGATAGTCTCAAACAAGAAAGGGGAAACAACAAGATGAAAGACTTTTTAAGAACGGTATTTATGTCGGCTGCTTTAATTGGAACCGGTGCTGGAGTGGCAAACCAAACAATGGCAGCAGAACCGATTGCTCCATCTCTTAACCCAAACAACATTTTAAATGTGGCACACCGGGGTGCGTCAGGTCATGCTCCAGAGCACACGCTGTTAGCTTATGAGCTTGGTCAAAAAATGAAAGGGGATTACATAGAAGTTGATCTTCAAATGACAAAAGATGGCGAACTGGTTGCCCTGCATGATGAAACTTTAGACCGGACAACAAATGGATCAGGCCTCGTTAAAGATTTTACCCTTCAAGAAATTAAGCAACTGGATGCCGGTTCCTGGTTTAATGAAAAATATCCGGACGCAGCTAAAAAAGAGTATGAAGGCTTGACCGTCCCGACACTGGAAGAAGTATTTGAAAAATTCGGGAAAGACGCGCGCTATTATATTGAAACAAAATCACCTGAAGTTTACCCTGGCATGGAGGAAAAACTGTTAGAAGTATTGGAAGAATATAAGCTAACAGGTCCTAATGTCCCTTCAAGCAAAGTGATTGTCCAATCGTTTAGCGCGGAAAGCTTAAAGAAACTTCATGAATTAAATCCAGATATTCCTTTAGTTCAGCTTTTGTGGTATGACAAAGCAGCAGAAATCACAGATACCGAGTTAGAAGACTACAAAACATACAGCATTGGTCTTGGCATGAACTTTAATCGCATTGATGAAGCATATGTTCAAAAAGTACGCGATCATAACTTGCTTATTCATCCGTATACAGTCAATGAAAAAAAAGATATGCACCAGCTGCTGGAATGGGGAGTAACAGGAATGTTTACTAACTTCCCTGACCGACTGCAAGAAGTGTTAAAAGAACATAAATAAACCTGTTTTCTTTTTTCAATTAAACTGAAGCCATAAAAAACAGCACTCTCGCATTAAAGAGTGCTGTTTTTATTTGCCGTTTTTTCAAGAAGAAATTGGTTCTAGAAGCCCCATCTCTAAACAAGCAGCAGCCAACAATGTTTTTTCTTTTTCACCAAACTGGATAAAAATTGTTTCCTCCTGAATTTTTTTAATTATTCCCGTGCCAAACTTTTTGTGGGCCACTTTTTTCCCTGGAATTAATTCTGCTTTGCTGCGAATTGCTTTTGGGTTAAGTGTTGATTTTCTCGTCCCTTTACTATCTGGAATTAACGGTTGTTTCACAGGGGTTATTATATTTCTTACAGCTGATACAAAAGAGGATTCTGCTGTTTTTTCTCCATCCCGCTCCCAGTACAAGGTAAGTTCCAGGTGCTTTTTTGCTCTGGTCATCCCCACATAAAACAAGCGGACTGCTTCTTCCATTAGTACTTCACTGCGCTGGTCTTCGGAAGAAGGAAAAATCCCTTCAACAAGGTCAATTAAATACACGCGTTCAAATTCAAGCCCTTTTGCACTGTGAAAAGTGGAAAGCGTTACAGCCTGCTTATTGCTTTGGCTTTTTGCCGTTTTTAAAACCGTCTCTAAATAGGCAAGGCGTTTTGCAAATGCTTCCATGCTGTCAAGCGGCTCTGCAATTTTTTCGAGCGTATTAAGGATGCTTATTAAATATTCTTTTTTAAATCCAAGGCGGCCGCATATTTTCCCAAGCGCCTGTTCATAACCCAGCCGGTTCCGTATCATTCGAATAGCGTGCGCCGGAGGCATTCCCTTCATTTTGCGGAATGTTTCTTTGCTTTCTTTTAACAGGTTAACCTGGTAATCATGTACATGAACGTGTGTTAATAATGTATCAAAAACCGATCCATCAGTATGGCATGCTTTTAAATCAGCCATTTGCTGTTTGCTTATATAGCCATGAAATTTCAAGTGGATTTTTTCTAAAAGATCCGGACGTTTGTCCGTAAACGTCATTCTCATAAAATTTAAAACATCTTCCACTACCCAATGAGAAAAAAAACGATTGTCAGCGTCTTTTATATAAAAAGGAATTTCTGCCCGGTCAAATTCATTTATCAGCGCAATGGACGAAGAATTATTACGGTACAAGACGGCTGTTTCTGAAAGATTGCCGAGTTTCTTAAGTTCTTCAACCAAGTAATTGGACTGTCCGGAATAATGGCTAAAACTTTTAATTTGTATGGGCTTAATGGATGGATTTTCAGTAAACATATTTTTCTCATACCGCTGTTTGTTTCTTTTTATAAATTGATTGGCCGTTTTAACAATATCGCTGGATGAGCGGTAGTTTTGCTCCATAAATAAAATAGATGCCGTGGGATACGTGTTTTTAAAGTTAAGCAAATAAGACGGCTCTGCCCCTCTCCAACTATAGATGGACTGGTCATCGTCAGCTACAACACACAAATTTTTATGCGTTCGGGCCAGTTTTTCGATAATGGCATGTTGAACTAGAGAAGTATCCTGGCTTTCATCTACCAGAATATAATCAAATTGTTTCTGGTATTTTCTTAAAAGATCCTCGTTTTGCTCCAGTGCTTTGTTTCCTTCCACCAGCATGTCATCAAAATCCAGCAGCTTTGGATGCGCTGACTCTTTAAATAATTCATATTCCTGCAAAATCTGTTCGGCATTGGGAACACTGCTTTTCACCTTTGCCCGCCCTTGAGAAGGAATCATTTTATTTTTTATAAAACTAATGTAAGTGGTTAGCTCGTCAAGTTGGTCGTCTGTGATTTGTTCGCCAGTAATAGAATAAAAAAGTTCTCGCAAAATGTTTTTTTTGTGTAAAGGCCCTGGCTGGCCGGCAGCTATTTCTTTTTTGTCCTGGTGCAGATTGCCTTCAATAATTTGATAAGGCATTCCTATCTTCCGAAAGTAAGCTTGTACTACCTGGAAAGAAAAACTATGAATAGTTGAAAAATCCACTGATGGAAGGCCGGGAAAAAATTGACTGTATCGCTTTTTCATTTCTTCCGCTGCTGCCCGGCTGAACGTAACTGCTTTAATCCTGGATGGATCCACTTTTTTTTCTTCGATTAAATACCCGATTCTCATAATAATAGTAGTGGTTTTTCCAGATCCAGGCGATGCCAGTAAAAGGATCGGCCCTTCTGTGTGAGAAACTGCTTTTATTTGAACATCGTTTAAACAAATGCCCGCTTCTTTTTTTTTGCGGGTAAAAAAGCTTTCTTTTTCTTTCATTTTAAACCTTCTTTCATTTGACCGCCTTGTTTCAATTTTTTATTATAACACCCTTTTTCAAAAGCATAAAAAGTTCACTTTTTTCCATTTCGGCAACAGAACTTTTATAAAAAACTAAAAAACCGTACTTTTGTTTAAAAAGTACGGTAAGTATGAGGGGGTCATCGCTGACCTGTTATTTAGCATATACAAAAATACACTTTCCGAAGCGGCAAAAGTCCCTGTTATCCAGAAATTTAAAATCAGCTAAACTGTTTTTTACAAGCTTAATGAAATGTATTTTACTTCTAAAAACTCTTCTATTCCGAAATGTCCGCCTTCTCGGCCAAGCCCGCTTTCTTTCATTCCCCCAAATGGCGCCTGGGCCACAGAAGGAAGCCCATCATTTAACCCTACAATACCGTATTCAAGACTTTCTGAGATAATGACCGCTTCAGTAATATTTTCAGAAAAAACATAAGCCGCTAGACCATATGGAGAATTATTTGCTCGTTTAACGACTTCTTCAACTGTTTTAAAAGTTGCCACTGGCGCAAGTGGGCCAAACGTTTCTTCATTCATGCACGCCATATCGTCCGTTACATTGGTTAAAATAGCCGGTGTAATAAAGTACCCTTTTTCGCTGGTGATTTTTTCGCCGCCCAGTTCAAGGCGCGCACCTTTTTCAAGTGCTTCGTTCAACTGGTTTTTCACTTTATCAACCGCTTCTTGATTGATAAGCGGCCCGATTTGTACGTTTTCGGTTAATCCATTGCCGACCTTTAATTCACTTACTGCTTTTTTAAAGCGGTTCACAAACTCTTTTTCAATCGATTCGTGGACAAACACCCGATTGGCACAAACGCACGTTTGCCCTGCGTTTCTGTATTTTGAATTAATCAAACCAGCAACCGCTTTATCAAGATCGGCGCTTTCCGTAACAATAAAGGGAGCATGGCCGCCTAATTCCAATGATATTTTTTTCATTGTATCTGCAGCTTGCTTCATTAACAATTTACCGATTTTTGTAGAACCTGTAAAAGAAATTTTCCGCACTCGGCTGTCAGCCATCCATGTTTCACCAATAGCTGCTGCTTCTCCTGTTATTACATTAAAAACACCGTTTGGAATACCTGCTTTTTCTGCCAGTTCAGCTAATTTAAATGCTGTAAGCGGTGTGAGTTCAGCTGGCTTCACCACGATTGTACAACCTGATGCCAATGCAGGGGCTGCTTTTCTTGTAATCATGGCTGCCGGAAAGTTCCATGGCGTAATGGCGGCTACAACACCTACTGGCTGTTTAGAAACAAAAAGCCGTTTATTGGGTACGGAAGCCGGAATAGTTTCCCCATAAATACGCTTTCCTTCTTCCGCGTACCAGGAAATAAAACTGTTTGCGTAAACAACTTCTCCAATTGCTTCAGCAAGCGGTTTTCCCTGCTCCATAGTCATGAGGTGGCCAATTTCCTCTTTTTGCTCATCAATTAATTGAAACCATTTCATCAGCAAGCTGCTTCGTTCCGCTGCTGTTTTTGCTTTCCAGGCCGGCAATGCAGCGCTCGCTGCGTCGACAGCTGCTTTTGCTTCTTTTTCCCCTGCTTTTGGAACGGTGGCAATTATTTCAAGTGTTGCTGGATTTATAACATCAATTTTTTCATTTTTGTCCAGCCATTGCCCGTTAATATACATTTGCCAGTTTTTCATTTTACTTTTCCTCCATCCATCTTTTGTTCCAAACCGTTTCCATGATAACTAAGCAAGCATTTAATCTTTTTTAACGAATTAAGCTCCCTTTCTTTTCCATTGCTGCTGTTATTATACCGGCTCCGCTCTGGTTACGCTGACTTTTTGCTCCGAAATTTCTACATAAACAAAAGCTTACGTGAAATAATGAAGCTATCAGCTTTTTTCTTTTTTAAAAAACACCATTTTCATATAATACGGCTTTTCCTGTTTTGGCTGATTCATAAGCACACTCAATTAAGCGGGTAAGAGAAATGCCCGCTTCGAGGTCAAATTCCGGAAGGCTTTTCATCGTGTCAGATAACAGCAGATTAATAAATTGAGCGCTTGGAAAAAGATCATCTGGCGGAAGGCTTTCAAAGGAAACAGGCACCAT
>JAPSKG010000087.1 GCA_031177795.1 Domibacillus sp. | reverse complement strand
TCACTGTTTTTTCAATGCCAAGCTTTTTCAGCTTTTGAATAACCGCTAAGCTGCTTTTTCTGACTTGGTCCGCTATAGCTAAATATCCTTTAAGTTCTTTTTCCGTTCCAACAAAAATCACTGTTTTCCCTTGAGATTGAAGGTCTGCTATTTTGTTTTGGATTTTTTCTGGTATTTCTAGCATGCTGGAAAAAAAGCCGGGGCTCCCAATATAATAAACAGTTTGATTCAATGTCGCTTTTGCCCCTTTTCCAGTGAAAGACTGAAAATCAGCTGCAGCCAGTTCAGATGCTTTTTCTTTTTTTGCTTTACGAAGAACAGCGGATGCCAAAGGATGCTGCGAAAAGCTTTCGATGCCAGCGGCAACTGCTAACAACTCGTTTTCACTCATATCCGATAAAGAAGCAATATCTGTGACTTCCGGTTTTCCTTCGGTAAGTGTTCCTGTTTTATCAAATGCCACTACCTTTAAACGTCCAGTTTCTTCTAAATGAATGCCGCCTTTAATTAATACCCCGTTTTTGGCCGCATTTCCAATGGCCGTTACAATGGCGACGGGGGTAGAAATAACAAGGGCGCATGGGCATCCGACAACAAGAACGGCCAGGCCGCGGTAAATCCATTCCGGCCATTCACCGCCCAAGAAAAGCGGCGGAATTAAAGCAACAAGGAAAGCTGCAGCCATAATAGCGGGTGTGTAGTATTTTGCAAACTTATCAACAAATGCCTGAGACGGAGCTCGTTCAGCTTGTGCTTCTTCTACTAAATGAATAATTTTTGCAATCGTTGTTTCGTTAGCAAGTTTTGTTACACGCACTTCCAAAAAACCTTCTTCATTTAAAGACCCTGCAAACACTTCATCGCCTGTGTTTTTATAAACAGGCACCGACTCACCTGTAATGGCCGCCTGGTTAATGGAAGACTGGCCGTTAAGGACTTCGCCGTCCATGGCAACTTTTTGGCCAGGCTTAATGACCATAATGTCGCCAACTTGAATGTCTTCTACAGCAACTTCAAATTCTTGTTTTCCCCGTTTGATGATTGCTGTGTCCGGTGCAATATCCATCAAAGACCGGATAGACTGCCTTGCTTTATCCATTGAATAGCCTTCTAAAGCTTCGCTTAAAGCAAAAAGAAAAACAACAACTGCGCCTTCTCCCCATTCGCCAATAAACGCTGCCCCAATAATTGCTACGGTCATGAGTGTTTTCATATCAAACTCAAACCTGGATAAGTTCTTTAACCCGATTTTGAACAAATCAAATCCGCCTATTAAAATGGAAAAAGCAAAAAGAAAAATGGTAGACAAGCTGGCTTCACCTATTGTAAAAGCAGATACATAGCCAAGAACAAGGAAAAACAGAGCTGCCATGGTGTTTTTATTTTCACGCTTTTGCCAAAACGGAACTTTTTCTTCTGTTACTTTTGCGCGCTCTGGATACACTTTAATGCCGTCAAAGGCACCGGCTGCTTCAAGCTGTTCAATAGACACTTCGCCCACAATAGCCAATTTTGAGGCGCCAAAATTTAACTGGACGTCTTCAACGGTTTGAATGTCCCGGATGTTTTTCTCGAATTTGGCAGCGCAATTTGTACAGGATAAGCCTTGAAGCCGATAAACCTGTTTTGTTTCTTCACTCATCGTTTTCAGTCCTCTCTCGAATGATCAAGCGCAATGCTCACTAACTGGTGGACGTGGTGATCTTTTACGGAATAGTAAACAAGCTTTCCTTCTTTTCGGTATTTGGCGAGTCCCATATTTCGGAGCAGACGCAGATGGTGAGACGCAGTGGCCGTAGTAGAGCCGATAATTTGTGCAACATCGCAGACACACAGTTCATTCTCAAGTGTTAAAGCGTAAACAATTTTCAAGCGTGTTGCATCAGAGAGTGCTTTAAACATTAATTCAACACCGCTGACCTCGTTTATTTTTGGTTGAATACGTTCCACAACTTCTTCATTAAAGCAAGGGGCTTCGCATGTATCAGTAGCTTGTCGAGTAGTTGTTTTTTCGGCCATTTTGTTCACCTCATTCAAATAATCATTTGATTGTATAATTTAGTCTATGCTTGAGCTGGAAAAATGTCAATCAAACATTCAAATGATTGTTTGAATAAAAGGGAGACTGTAAAAAATTTAAGCGCAGAAAACCACAAGTTTTATAAATCCATAAAAAGAGGCGCCGCAATGAAATGTGCTTTCGTTAGTAAGAAGCCATTTTTCTGCAACCTTCAGCACATTGCTGGCAATGTGCTGCTTTATGCTTTTTACAGCATGCTTCCATACACTCTTTCATTTATGGCAAAGCCTCCTTTTAAAATTACATGTTTACTTTAGCCTTTTTTTCTTAATTTAAACGAAAATTAATGCATGGTCCATACCAGCTTTTTTGTTTATGGAGGGTTAAGGGGTATATACGAAGCAGCAGACGGCCGGCATTGGAAAAAGCCATTGAAAGAACTTGTGTTTTAAAGCAAAGTTTTCTATTAAACAAAAAGCGGGTATAAAAAAACAAGAAAAAAATCAAAATACGGTACACGGCAATTCATTCTGTTTGTTGATTTGGTTAAAAAACAAGCAAGATAAAATAAAAAAGAACATAAACAAAGAACTTTACATACAATAGGGGGGTATAGTAATATGAATGCAAGGAGGTGGCAGGATGGAAGAATTCGACTCTCAGGCTTGTAGTATGCAACATGAGGGAAACTCTAACAGAAAAAGCCATCATTCAGAAAATACAAAGAAAAGCCTGGTTACCCGGCTTAACCGGATAGAAGGCCAGGTTCGTGGAATTAAAGGGCTAATTGAAAAAGATGTTTACTGTGATGATGTTATTACACAAATTTCTGCTACACAAGCAGCGTTAAACAGCGTTGCAAAACTGCTGCTTGAAGGACATATGAAAAGTTGTGTTGTGGAACGTATTCAAGAAGGCGATCATGAAGTTGTAGATGAACTGTTAGTTACAATTCAGCGATTAATGAAAAAATAATAAAAACTGGAAAGGAAGAGGAGAAATGGAGCAAAAAACGTTAAACGTGCAAGGAATGTCATGCGGACACTGTGTAAAAGCGATTGAAGGCAGCGTGGGAGAACTTGCAGGTGTTAATTCGGTGAAAGTGCATTTACAAGAAAATAAAGTAGATGTTGAGTACGACAACGCACAAGTTTCCCTTGAAAAAATCAAAGAAACCATTGATGATCAAGGATATGACGTTACGGAATAATAAGTTAGACGTGCTGGTTTATGCAGCGCGTTTCTTTCGACCATATATATACCCCTAGAGGGTAATGGAGGGATAGCGTTGGAAAATCGCATAAAGGAAACAAGCTTGAAAATTTCAGGCATGACATGTGCAGCTTGTGCCGTCCGGATTGAAAAAGGGCTAAATAAACTGGAGGGTGTTGAAAAAGCTACTGTTAATCTGGCGCTGGAAAAATCCCGGGTTCTGTATAATTCAGATCAAATAAGCGAAGAAGCCATTCAAAAAAAAATCAACGATCTTGGATACGATGTAGTAATGGAAAAAAGCGAGTTTTCTATTTCAGGTATGACGTGTGCAGCATGCGCTACAAGAATTGAAAAAGGCTTAAATAAACTGGGTGGCGTTACAAAAGCGAATGTAAACTTGACGTTAGAACGGGCCACGGTGGAATACAACCCATCTTCGGTGACCGATGAGGAAATCATAAAAAAAGTGGAATCACTTGGCTACAATGCTGCATTAAAAAAAGACAATGAACAAGAAAGCATAGACCACAGACAAAAAGAGGTTCAAAAGCAAACAAATAAATTTGTTTTTTCCGCAATTTTGTCACTGCCGCTTTTGTGGGCAATGGTTGGCCATTTTACATTTACCTCAGGCTTATACGTACCGGAAGCATTTATGAATCCGTGGGTACAGCTGGCACTCGCAACGCCCGTGCAATTTCTGGTTGGCAAGCAGTTTTACATTGGTGCCTATAAAGCACTGAAAAATAAAAGTGCAAACATGGATGTGCTTGTAGCACTCGGCACTTCTGCTGCTTATTTTTACAGTTTATACTTATCGTTTCAGTCGATCGGGCACGAGGGCCATTCAGCAGAGCTTTACTATGAAACAAGCGCTATTTTAATCACGCTTATTTTGTTAGGCAAGCTGTTTGAAGCAAAAGCAAAAGGACGGTCATCTGAAGCAATAAAAAAACTGATGGGCCTCCAGGCAAAAACGGCAGTTGTTGAACGTGGCGGAGTAGAAATGGAAGTTCCTTTGGAAGAAGTTGCTTCAGGGGATATTGTTTATGTAAAGCCGGGAGAAAAAGTGCCTGTTGATGGAATTGTGATAGAAGGCCATTCGGCAGTTGATGAATCAATGTTAACAGGTGAAAGCCTTCCTGTTGACAAAAACAAAGGTGATGAAGTTATTGGCGCTACCATTAACACAAACGGCTTTATGAAAATAAAAGCGGTAAAAGTTGGCCGTGACACGGCGCTCGCTCACATTATTAAAGTAGTTGAAGAAGCACAAGGTTCGAAAGCGCCGATTCAAAGACTGGCAGATCAAATTTCCGGTGTTTTTGTTCCAATTGTAGTAGGGGTGGCGTTTCTCACGTTTTTCATTTGGTTTTTGTTAATTGAACCGGGCAATTTTCCAGAAGCGCTTGAAAAACTAATTGCTGTATTAGTCATTGCCTGCCCATGTGCGCTTGGGCTGGCGACACCGACTTCGATAATGGCCGGATCTGGCCGTGCTGCCGAGTACGGTATTTTGTTTAAAGGCGGAGAACACCTGGAAACGGCACAGCGCCTTGATACAATTGTTTTGGATAAAACAGGAACAGTAACAAATGGGAAGCCTGTATTAACAGACGTGATTGTGAACAACATGGATGAAAAAGCGTTTCTCGCGTTTGTTGGAGCAGCAGAAAAACAGTCAGAACATCCGCTGGCTAAAGCAATTGTAAAAGGCATTCAAGAAAGAGGAATTTCATTAAAAGAAGCTTCTTTGTTTAAAGCTATTCCGGGCCATGGCATTGAAGTGATGGTTGAGGGCAAAAAGGTGCTTATTGGAACACGCAGTTTAATGAAGCAGCATCATATAAATACTTTTAACGCAGACCGGGTAATGGAAAAACTTGAGCAAACAGGAAAAACAGCTGTGCTGGTGGCAATCGATGAACAGTATGCAGGCGTGGTTGCAGTAGCCGATACAATAAAAGACACTTCTAAAGAAGCGGTTGCCCGCTTAAAACAAATGGGGCTTCAAGTAATAATGATTACCGGCGACAATAAACAAACAGCTGAAACAATTGCAAGGCAAGTCGGCATTGAACACGTTTTTGCAGAAGTGCTGCCGGAAGGAAAAGCAGAGGAAGTAAAAAAACTCCAGAATCAAGGCAAGCAAGTTGCTATGGTAGGAGATGGCATTAACGATGCACCTGCGTTAGCCACAGCCAATATTGGGATGGCTATCGGCACTGGAACCGACGTAGCTCTTGAAGCAGCAGATATTACACTTATCCGCGGAGACTTGAACAGTATTGCCGATGCGATTTTCATGAGCAAGCTGACAATCCGCAATGTAAAACAAAACTTGTTTTGGGCATTTGGCTACAATACACTGGGTATTCCTATTGCTGCTTTAGGGTTTTTAGCACCCTGGCTTGCAGGAGCCGCCATGGCGTTCAGCTCCGTTTCCGTTGTATTAAATGCGCTGCGGCTTCAAAAAGTGAAGCTGCAAAAATAACAGGGCACACAAGCTGGATGTAGTTTGAAAAATAGAACATAAAAAAGCTTCATGGCAGAAAAGAAACCCAAAAAATTTTTTGGGTTCCTTTTTTGTTTGAAAACGGTATTTCGAATTTAAGCTGGAAAATGATACAATAACAATAATCTGAATTCACGAACAATTCCGTTGGCAAAGGATGAATAAAATGGCTTTAATTCAGTGTCAATTTTACTCAAATGCTTTATGCTTAAGCACGTCGATGACGGTTATTCTCCCGGAGCAAACCGTTTCCCAAATTGGCATGCAAAACAAAAAAACAACGGATAAACATCAAACGCTTTATTTGCTTCACGGACTAAGCGACGACAATACAATTTGGACGCGGCGCACATCAATCGAACGATATGTAGCGCCTCTCGGTTTAGCTGTTGTGATGCCCCAGGTTGACCGCAGCTTTTATACCGATATGAAATATGGAAACAGGTACTGGACTTTTTTAGCGGAAGAGCTTCCTGTGGTTGCCCGGTCTTTTTTTCATTTGTCAGCGGAACGGGAAGACAATTTTGTTGCCGGGCTTTCTATGGGAGGATATGGCGCTTTTAAGTGGGCGCTAAGCCGGCCAAATCAATTCAAGGCAGCAGCCAGCTTATCCGGGGCTGTTGACATTTCCAGCATTGCTAATCGCCCTGAACGAAAAGAGCTTTTCAAGCTGGTTTTTGGAGAAGACGGGATTGCGGGCACTGAGCATGACTTATTTGCGCTTCTGGAAAAGATTCAGCACGATAAACAACTGCCGGATTTATATCAATGCTGCGGGACAGAAGATTTTTTATACGAGGATAACCTTCGTTTTCAAAAAGCATGCAAGAAAATCGGCTATCCTTTAACAGCAAATTTTGGTTCGGGCGAACATGAATGGGGATATTGGGACCGAGCGATACAGGATGTTTTAAGTTGGCTGCCTTTAAAAAAGTAAGAAGGTAATTTTAGTCTGGAAAATACGATATTTGATGCAGGAGGAACTATGTCAACATTACGAATCATAACAGGTGTATGGAGAAAACATGAAGAAACAAGTGAAAATCCAAAAATGCCCGAATTAAAAACCCGCTATTATCAGAAAAGCCGGGAAGCAATGATTAATAGCATTAAAACCGTGATGCAAACAAACAAACTTCCAGGATGGACGCTTGTAAATGAAGATGTAGGGCGGGGGGAAATAATGCTGGAAAAAAAGCAGGCCGCAGCTGAATATGCAATGGTTATTACCATTTATAAATTAACCCCCATGCGTTCTGCTATTGATGTATATTGTGTGAAAGAAGGATTTCTAGGGGATTTTGGAAACAGTTACCGGTACATTGGCGAATTTTTTAAAGCGCTTCATACAGAAGTAACAGCTGAATAAAAGCAAAGCTGCAGCATCGGCAGAAGCAATAATGTTTCTGCCGATGCTTTTTCCTGTTAAGCTAAACTACGTTGCTTAAAATAAAGAGATAAACAAGGAAATATTGGATTAACCGAATTTAACTTTGAGGTGGAAAAATGGCATACAAAGCAATTGTACTCGATTTAGATGGGACCACGTTAAACGAATTTAACACAGTAAATGAAACGCTGAAAGATTATTTGCTTGAGCTTCGAAAAAGAGGGCTGCTCATTTTTATTGCAACAGGAAGAACAGCAAAAGAAGTAAAAGATGTGTTGCCTCCTGAACTGCAAGTAGACGCCATGGTAACAGCCAATGGCATGTCGGCGTTTATTGGCGAAAAGCAAATTGCCGGCCACGCCTTGCCGCCGGAGCTTGTGGAAGAACTGGTGGAAAAAGCAAGTGCGGAAAAGCTTTATTATGAAGTGCATCCAAATGAAGGAGCACGTATGTCTTTATTAAAAGATCAACCGTACATAATGGAAACACCTGTAGAGCCCAAGCCGTCTTCTGTGGAAGAAAACGAATGGCTTTCCCGGCAAGCTGCTGTGCAAGGCAAAATTGACTGGCGGGAGCAGCTGGAAACAAAAAATATTGCCAAGATTTATTTTTTCAGCAGGGAAAAAAAAGCAATGGAACAGTGGAAACAAACATTAGAAAAAATAAAAAACCGTACTGCGTTTACAATGGCTTCGTCTACTCATCACAATGTGGAGGTGACAGTGGAAGGAGTTTCTAAAGCAACAGGCGTTAATCTGCTGCTTGAAAAGTTTGAACTGAAACAAAACGAAATTTTAGCAATTGGCGACGGAGAAAATGATTTGCCTCTTTTTGCTCTTGCCGGCCATGCTGTTGCCATGAAAAATGCAACAGAGTTTGTTCAAAAACAAGCAAATGAGGTAACCGGGTATTCCTATAAAGAAGATGGATTGTACCACTTTTTGAAAAAAACATTCTACTAAAAAAAGGAGCCTGCAACGGCTCCTTTTTACTATAAAAATCGCTGGCGCACTTCTGGCGACGGCAGCATGCAATGGTCTTCTTTTTTGCCAAACCATTTATAACGGTTTGCAGCTATATAGTCATAAACAACATTACGGAGAGGTGATGGAACAAGAATCAGGGCATACAGGAACTTCCAGGCGCCATCCAAATTTCTTGCAATCCGAAGGGCCGCAGAAGATTTGATATAAGCTTTTCCGTCTTCAATAAGCACAAAGCTATCCGTATTTTCCGGAACATTATGTTCTTTTAATAATTTTTGGCCTGCATCACTTTGCAGAGAAGCATAGTTAAAATACCCTTTTGAATCCCGTTTTATAATAAATTGAACACTCGCATCGCAAAAATTGCAGTCGCCATCAAATAAAACAATTGCGCTCATAGCTATTACCTCCTCGGCAAAAGTCTGGTTTTATATCGCCTTCTTACTACTTTAACCTGTTTTGCTTTTCCTCAAACAAAAAGCACTTTTCGTAAATGCCCGGTTAATAAATTTTTTCTTAAATTAAATTTACTGCTTAAAAAGTTTAGAAAAACGCCAGTTGAGGTAAACAATAAAAGAAGCAACAATGCAGCAAGTCAGGCCGGGTGACAGAGGTGGTCACCATTGTGTGCAGCGCAGGAGGGGCTGG
>JAPSKG010000086.1 GCA_031177795.1 Domibacillus sp. | reverse complement strand
AACTGTTTCGATGCCTGAATTGGCACAGTTTGATAAAGGAAAATCCACAATGCGGTATTTGCCGCCAAACGGCACCGCCGGTTTTGCCAGGTTTTCTGTCAGCTCTTTTAACCTCGAGCCTTTCCCTCCTGCTAAAAGCATTGCGACACATTGTTGTTTTGCCATGTTTTTCATTCTCCTTTTCACTTTAAAATGTATGTATTTTATATATCTTTATTTTGACTATCAATGAACGAAAAAGATTTACACCAAATCAATTTCCTCAATT
This sequence comes from Domibacillus sp., assembly GCA_031177795.1. GTDB lineage: Bacteria > Bacillota > Bacilli > Bacillales > Domibacillaceae > Domibacillus. Next base: position 8,562 of record JAPSKG010000086.1, on the reverse strand, counting down.
AACCAAAAATGGTTTAACTGAATATTTAGATATTTGAAACAAGTTGTTTATTACCAGGTATTTTTAGTAAATGTGGATATTTCGATTTCTTTTTTAAAGCAAGCTTGATTGAAGGTAAATGCTTGGAAAGTAAAAAAAGTTGCTTGTTATTTGCCGTGGAATCGATTCCGCTATTTCTTTGCTCCCTCCTTTTTCATGCATTCGGGTGTTTATCAAAAGAAAATAAGGAAAAAGGGTACTAAATAATCCCCAAAATTTGCAAGCGATTTCAATAACTTTTCTAAGTATACGAACTCTTTTAAAAATTTACAAGACTTTTTTGGAACTAAATTTCTAAATAGACTTAATATTTCCTCAATAATTTACTTTTAAATACTTGCATTTTAAAAAATGTTCAGGCTTTTTTTGTTTTATTTGTGACAAAGTATTATGAAATTTTTAAATAAAGCAGGTAAATAAAAAAGCAATTCTCGCTAATGAAGAAATCGCTTTTTACTTTAAAAAATTTAATAAAATTGGTGTAATTTTAATCAGGAAGCCAGCTGAAATCAACGTTTTTCAAATGTTACATATGTTCCTGCAATAAAATCATGAATGGCTCTTTTATCTTTCCGCAGTCCTACCATAAGCACACTGGCAATTAAACCAATACCCAGTGTGGCTACATAAACCAGTCCGGCGACAAATGTTCTCAAGAACATAGCCGAAAAACCTAACTTTCCTCCATTTACTTTTACAATTCGAATACCGACAATTTTTTTCCCAATTGTATAGCCCATCCAAATTACTGGAACAACCAAGTAATACAAACCGTCGATCACCATTGTAAACTGGTTTTCCTCCCAACTGCCTGTAATAAAATAACTTATGAGTGTTAAGGGAATTCCAATAATGAATGTATCTAACAAACTAGCTATCACTCTTTTCCAAAATCCTGCTGGCTTTTTTTCCATGTTCAGCTTCCTTTCTCACTGTTTTTAATAAGAAAATCATATCCTGGTTGCTTGATTGATTTGCACACAAAAGATCAGCCGTGTTTTAAACTTCTTTTAATTTAACTGACAGCAGGAAACTTAAAAAAGGATGTACAATGTACATCCTTTTTACAGATTTTACTGCTATTTTTTATTACAATCCGTTTTTAACGGCTTTTGCAACGGTTACTGTGCGTTTTGCTTGATGTTCAACTGCTGCTTGCACATCTTCTACAAGGTTTCCATCCTGATCTACTGTTACACTTGTGCCATATGGATTGCCGCCGGCTGCGAAAATAGTTTGATCTGTGTAACCAGGCGCTGCTACAATAGCTCCCCAGTGATACATTGTTGTATATAAAGATAAAATAGTTGCTTCCTGGCCTCCATGGGAGTTTTGAGCAGAAGACATGGCGCTCACAACTTTATTTGCCAATTTGCCCTGGAACCATAGCCCTCCTGTTGTATCTAAAAACTGTTTTACTTGTCCAGGCATATTGCCGAAGCGAGTTGGTATGCTGAAAATAATTGCATCTGCCCATTCAAGATCATCAAGTGTTACTTCCGGCACATCAGCTGTTGCTTCTACATGTGCTTTCCAGGCAGGATTTGAATCAATAGCAGCTTGTGGAGCAAGCTCTGGAACTTTTAAAATTTTCACTTCTGCTCCTGCTTGGCCGGCACCTTCTGCAGCCCATTTAGCTAATTGATAGTTTGTTCCAGTAGAACTGTAATAAATAACCGCTGTTTTTACATTTGACATTTTGTTTGTCTCCTTTTTTTGTGTATTTCCAAAGAGTTTTTTTAAAAAACTCATTTGTCAAACATCCTTTCAAAACTTTTGTTTTATCAACTGCTATTAAAAAAGCAGCTGTACTACATTTTTAGCCGCTGTAAAAAAGACTTTTAAAAAAGACTGCAAACAACAATGACAGCAGCTTTGTTGTTACGTTCCACATGATCATAGCTCCATGGCCTAAACAGACTTTGCTTTTATGTATAACACCAGCCTTAAAGGGCTGACGGTTTCAACCTACCCTTGCTTATTTATCCATTTTTCTTTTTTTTAAACTTTTATAAATAACTTGAAAAAGAATTTATACATCTTTTTTGAAACAATAAGTAAAAAGCTTTTATTTCTTATATCTTAATTTGATAAATCTTTAATTCGAGATTATTATAAAATATTTCTTTATCGCAAGTCAACTTTCTTTTAAAAACGGCCCAATATTTTTTATCTTCCCGGTTTATAAAAACAAAAAATCTCTTTAAAAAATTGAATCGTTCCTTTTTTTCTTCATTGACGCCTTTTTTTATTCATGGTACATTTATCTCGAATTAAAGATATTATAAAAAACTTATTTTAAAATCAAATGAAAAAGCGATTACCATACTTTCCTGAAAGGGAAAGATATTGTATCTGTTTACAATCACACTAAGGAAGCTGGAGGAAAAACATGAACGATTTAAAAGGAATTCACCATGTAACAGCGATTACAAGCAGTGCAGAAAAAAACTATGAATTTTTCACTTATGTGTTAGGAATGCGATTGGTTAAAAAAACGGTGAATCAAGACGATATCCAAACCTATCATTTATTTTTTGCTGATGACACAGGCAGCGCCGGGACTGACATGACATTTTTTGATTTTCCCGGCATACCTAAAGGAGTTCATGGAACAAACGAAATAGCAAAAACGTCATTTCGGGTGCCAAGCGACGCTGCTTTAAAGTACTGGGTAAAACGGTTTGACCGAATGGAAGTAAAGCACACAGGAATCAAAGAACAGTTCGGCAAAAAAACACTGTCTTTTATTGATTTTGATGACCAGCACTACCAGCTGATTTCAGATGAATTCAATAAAGGAGTTGAATCTGGAACCCCATGGAAAAAAGGGCCCATTCCACTCGAAAACGCAATTACCGGGCTTGGACCTGTTTTTATCCGTATTGCGAACTTTGATTATTTTAAAGAAATGATGGAAAAAGTTTTACAGTTTAAAGAAATTGCAAAAGAAGGTTCTTTTCATTTGTTTGAAGTTGGAGAAGGCGGAAATGGGGCACAAGTTATTGTAGAGCAAAACATTCTTCTTCCTGAAGGCCGCCAAGGCTTTGGCACGGTTCATCATGTGGCGTTTCGTGTTGATGACCGGGCTGCCCTTGATGAATGGAACAAGCGTTATCAAAGCTTTGGTTTTCAAACCTCCGGCCATGTGGACCGTTTCTTTTTCGAGTCATTATATGCGCGTGTAGCACCGCAAATTTTATTTGAACTTGCAACAGACGGGCCCGGGTTTATGGGAGATGAACCATATGAAACTCTTGGAGAAAAGCTTTCTTTGCCTCCATTTCTAGAACCAAAGCGGGAACAAATTGAAAAAATGGTGCGTCCTATTGATACGGTGAGAAGCACAAAAGAATTTGTAAAAGAATAGCCTTTTAAACCAGAAAGCCCGGAGAATAAAAGCGTCTCCGGGCTTTTTTAAATTATTTAACGATTAGTACAGGACAATTCACACGTTTTGCTACCTTATGGCTTACGCTCCCCAGTACCATTCCCTGCAGCCCATTTAAGCCCCGGCTCCCGATGACCACGTAATCCACTGCGTTCTTATTAGCATACTCAACAATCGTAGGTCCCGGTACGCCATGAAGAACTTTCACAGTATAGGAAACGCTTTCATTGATTAGTTTTTGTTCGGTGCTTTGCAGTTGTTTTTTTCGCTTTTGTTCTCTATCCAACGAGCCATTGCTATGCAAAACGTCTTCTTTTGACCGGTCAAAGTCAATGACGTAAGCAACCACTATTTCTTTTTCAAAAGCTTTGGCCAGCTTAATTGCTTCATCTGCCGCACGCAATGCATGTTCGGAACCGTCTGAAGCCAATAAAATTTTCCCGCTCATCAAGAAAACCCCTTTCTTATTTTAAAAAAGCGCACTGCTTTTACACAATGCGCTTTTAAATAACTTAATGCCCTGTTAGCCTGGCACCTGGCTTGTCATGCACGGCCATCTTTTTTATCATTGACGAGCTTGCTTCATTTAATCCGCTTAAAACCACGTCAATGCCGTTATCGCGGTATTTCAAGACAATTTTATCAACAGCAGCTACACCGGAATCATCCCAGATATGTGCTTCTGAAAAATCAATCGTTACGTTTTTAATTCCTTCCGGCTGATAATCAAACTCCTCCACAAAGTCTGTTACAGAAGCAAAGAAAATCTGGCCTTCTGCCCGATAGTTTAACGTATGTTCCTTTTGTGAAGAAGTCACTTTTACTTTTGAAATTTTTGCCGTAAAGAAAAGAGCACTTAAAATAATACCGGCAAAAACCCCTTTAGATAAATCATGCGTTATTACTACAGTTACCACCGTTACAATCATAACAATCGTATCTGTGAGAGGAATTTTTTTCATCGAAGTGATGGAAGACCAGTCAAAGGTACCGATGGACACCATAATCATGACACCAACCAAAGCTGGCATCGGAATTTGCACAACCACCCCGCCAAGAACCATGATTAAAAACATAAGCACGGCGCCGGCTGTAAATGTTGATAATCGCCCGCGGCCGCCAGATTTCACATTGATAACTGACTGGCCAATCATGGCACAGCCCGCCATGCCGCCAAAAAAGCCGTTAATGATGTTGGCAATGCCCTGGCCGCGCGCTTCTCTATGTTTATTGCTTCCTGTGTCCGTCATATCATCCACAATAGAAGCAGTTAAAAGGGACTCAAGAAGCCCAACAATTGATAAAGCAAGCGCCGTTGGAAAAATAATCGACAATGTTTCGAAATTAAGCGGAACGTCCGGGATAAAGAAAGACGGAAGCGATTGAGTAATTGTTCCCAGGTCTCCTACCGTACGCAAATTAAAATCACCGTAAATAGCAATAATGGTCATCGTGATAATCGCCACTAATGGAGAAGGAACTACTTTCACAAAACGCGGCAATATATAAATAATGGCCAAAGTTGCTGCTACAAACACATATGTCATTGTAGAAATCCCAACAAAATGCGGCACCTGTGCCATAAAAATCAATATAGCCAGTGCATTCACGAACCCTACCATAACCGAGCGCGGAATAAATTTCATAAGCCGGGCAATTTTCAGCCAGCCAAACGTCAGCTGAAGAATACCCGTTAAAATAGTGGCTGCAAACAAGTATTGCAAGCCGTGATCTTTAACAAGCGTTACCATTACAAGTGCCATCGCCCCTGTTGCAGCTGAAATCATAGCCGGGCGCCCGCCAACAAAAGAAATGACTACTGCGATGCAAAATGAAGCGTACAATCCAACCATCGGATCAACTCCTGCAATTATGGAAAATGCAATTGCTTCCGGAATAAGGGCTAATGCCACTACAAGACCAGACAGGATATCTCCTCTGATATTTGAAAACCATTCTTGTTTTAGTTTCTCTGCCACTTTCTCGTTCTCCTCTAATATTCTATTTTTTGTTTAAGCATTTTAACAGCCAGGCCGTTGCAAACTAAACACAGTCTAACACCTTTCGTTCCAAAACGAAACCATTTTGGAACGAAAAAAATCAGAAAAATGTGTTATGATAAAAAAAACTGTTGAGGAGTTAGGAGATAAAAAGTGCGTATTGGATATATGAGACCGTCCCAGAAAGATCCAAATTGTGATTTTCAGCTTAAAACATTAATGCCTTTTGATTGCACCAAACTTGTAAAGGAAGACCATTCTTCAGCCAAAAAAAGAACAGAGCTTGAAAAATTACTTTCTCACCTTCAAAAAAGCGATAAAGTGATTGTCACCAGTTTTTTTTCATTAGCTGATTCTACACGGCATTTAGTGGAACTTCTAGAAGTATTTGAAGAAAAAGGGGCTTTTCTTCAATCAGTAAAAGAAAGCGTAGATACAAGCAGTTCGGAAAGCCAGTCATTTTTTCACATTGTTAAACATCTTGTTGACTTTCAAAGTGACGTTATAAGCGAAAAAACAAAAAAAGGAATGCACGAAGCCAAACAAAAAGGGATCGCAACCGGAAGGCCTCGAAAGCCTGATGAAAATGTTCAGCGGGCCATCATTATGTATGAAAGCAAAAAATACAGCCTGGCTGAAATAAAAGCCGCCACAGGAATCAGCAAATCGACTTTATACCGCTACTTGGAAAATTAGCTTTCAGGAAAGCTTCACAAAAAAACAGAATGGGCTTGAAAACATATTTTCTTTAAAAACTGATTAGATATTTTTTGCTGTTTGCATCAAAACGGCCGATTGATATTTTCTTGGCCACTCGAAAAAAAAAACAACATTCTCAGCCAAGAAAATGTTGTTAAAGTAATAACGTCTTTGAACAAATGCGAAAACAAGCTTTTCTGTTCATCGCCGATTGTTTTTTAGTTTGTTTATCATTCATTTGTTTGATAGGCAGTTGTGGTTTAACAGCGTCAAATTAAATGGATTGATTTACTTTTCTTTAAGCTTTTTAAACTGTCTAGAAAGATGGGTTTCCTTTAAACAGGCTTTTAAACAAGTACAACTTATGTGGCAGTGTGGACACCACCTTCCAAGGTGGAAAATAAGAATAATTCATTTCCTTGTGGCATTCGGCAAGAAAAATTGCGGGCTTGCCGCTTGCCGGTTTTTTTCTATCTTTTAAAGTTGTTAAAAGCTTCAATGTTTTTTAACGCTTAATTTTCCATTATTTCCCCTATTTCCGTGATGCCTTTCTTAAGCTTCAAATTCTTTGATTTTGGCGTCCGGGCTTAAGATGTTTTCAGGTTTAAACTCTTCCAGAGGCTCTCCGTTTTTTACTTTGCTTACCCAATCATGGTTGGCAAGAGCGCCTTTGCCGAGCGTTATAACGTCAGCTTCCCCTTTTTCAATAATTTCACGAGCGGTGTCAGGGTTTTCTAAATGCCCATTTGCAATGACAATTTGTTTTCCATATTTTTTCGCCAGTGCCGCCAGGGATGATTTTCCCTCTTCAAAAGCAGGCTCAGTCGCAGTTGTTCCTTTTCCTTCAGGAAATGCTGGCTGCCATGCTTCATATTCCGTAACATGTATAAAATCCAGTCCTGCCTGGCCTAACTGCCCAAAAATAATCTCAGCATCGTTTTCTTTTCCTGCCCATTTATGTTCATAGTCATTGACTTTTCCTTGTGAAATCCGAATTCCCAGGGTGAAATCCGTCCCGACCGCTTCTCGAACTGCTTTCGACACTTCTACAAGCAGTCGAACGCGATTTTCTGTTGAACCGCCATATTCATCTGTTCGCTGATTCGTGTAATCGGTTAAAAACTGATCGAGAATATAACCATTAGCCCCATGGATTTCCACACCGTCAAACCCGGCTTGCTTTGCAAGGATAGCCGCGTCAACAAATCCTTTAACCACTTCTGCAATGTCTTCTTTTGTTGCTTCTTTCGGTGTTGAAAACGGTCCTTTCCCTCCGTAAAACTCCATCTGCTCTCCTTTTGGCTGCACAGCTGATGGAGCAATTGATTCTTTAACAAAACGGTTTCCTTGCGAAAGAGCCCCTGCATGCATAAGTTGGGCAAAAATTTTAGCGCCAGCTTCATGCACAGAATCAACAACTTTTTTCCACGCCTGCGCTTGCTCTTCAAAAGCAAGTCCCGGCTGATGTAAATATCCCTGGCTGTACTTGCTGTCCGGATAAATTCCTTCTGTAATAATCAGCCCAAAGCCGCCACGGGCAAAGGACGTGTAGTAAGAAACCATTTGGTCAGTGGCCAATCCTTCAAATGAAGCACTTGTCCGGGTCATTGGAGCAACCCCTACCCGGTTCCCTAATACTGTTTTCCCTACAATTAGTTCTTCAAATAACACATTTGTTTCTTGCATAGATAAAACTCCTTTCTACATTAAGCCCATTTTTACGTCCCAATAAAAATGTTTCTTGTTTTCCTTACAGCTGGAAGTTGTTTTATGAACTTTCTTTTTTTAAATTTTTTCCATTTTATCCGCTTGTGTTCATGCAAGAAACTGATGGAAAACAGCCCTTTTTATTTTTACCCAGCATAAAGAAATCAAACCTGTTTCTTCTCACTGCTTTTTTTAAAACTTTGGTAAATAGAGAATGCTTTTTCAGCAACATCCTTAATTTGATGAATACGGCCCAAAATAAAAATGTTTAATATGTAAAAAACAAAGGAACGTATATTACAACACACCAAGAAAACAAAAAAGGAGATTTAGTTTATGGCAACAGTTTTGTATATAACGGCACACCCGCATGATGAATCCCAATCCTACAGCATGGCTGTCGGAAACGCTTTTATTGAAGCCTACCGGGAAGTGAATCCGCGTGACGAAGTGATTCACATTGACTTGTACACAGAAACCATTCCACATATTGATAACGATGTTTTTAGCGGCTGGGGAAAGCTGCAAACAGGGACGGCTTTTGAAGAATTATCAGCAGAAGAACAAGCAAAAGTAAGCCGTCTTTCCGAATTGTCTGATCAGTTTGTATCAGCCGACAAATATGTGTTTGTTACACCTCTTTGGAACTTTTCGTTCCCGCCTGTTATGAAAGCATATATTGACTCAGTATGTGTAGCTGGCAAAACGTTTAAATACACGGAACAA
>JAPSKG010000085.1 GCA_031177795.1 Domibacillus sp. | reverse complement strand
CCAAAGCGGTATATCCAGATGTTTTTGCGCAGTAAAACATTCGCTTATCCAGCAGTTTTGGGTTTTTTAACCCTGGCTTTGTTTACAAGCATTTCAGTTGGATCTATTTACGTTCCGTTTTCAAGTATTGCGTTAATTTTAGCCCATCATTTATTTGGAATGGATGTTGGTGGAGTAAACGAAGCGTTTCATAACATTGTCTGGAAAATAAGATTTCCGCGTGTTTTACTGGCAGGGCTTGTCGGTGCTTCGCTTTCCGCTGCAGGAGCTGCTTTTCAAGGGCTTCTCCGCAATCCGCTGGCTGATCCTTACACACTGGGTGTTTCATCAGGAGCTTCAGTCGGCGCGGTAATGGTGTTGTTTTTTGGCTGGACAGTTCCGCTGCTGGGCCAGTTTACTCTTCCGGCCATTAGTATCGGAGCTGCACTGGCAACCATTTTTTGTGTGCTGTTATTTGCGCAAGCAATTGAGCGGTCGATGAAACTTGAGACCATTATTTTAACAGGAATCATTTTCAGCTCTTTTTTAGGCGCATTTATTTCGCTGATGATTGCTTTAACGGGCGATGAATTGCGGCAGATTATTGGCTGGCTAATGGGCAGTGTGTCGATGCGCGGCTGGGCGTACATTCAGCTTTTGCTGCCGTTTTTCGTGGTTGGCTCGCTTTGGCTTATGTATCTTTCCCCGGAGCTGAATGCCATGTCATTTGGCGAAGAAAAAGCCCGGCACCTTGGTGTAAATGTACAGCGGAAAAAAATGATGGTTCTTGTTGCCGGTTCTGTATTAACTGGAGCGGCAGTTGCTGTTTCTGGAACCATTGGGTTTGTCGGCCTTGTAATTCCTCACTTTGTCCGAGCTGTTACCGGCCCGGACCATCGACACCTCCTGCCATTGTCAATGCTGGCAGGGGCAGGTTTCCTTATGCTGGCGGATCTGGCAGCGCGGACGGTTATTTCGCCGACGGAACTGCCTATTGGGGTGATTACAGCCTTGATCGGTGCACCGGTTTTTGCGGGGATTCTGATAAATAAAAAACGAAAAGGGGGCGCCGTGTAATGCTGCGGGTAAATGAGCTTTCAGGAGGATACGAAAGCGGATTAATTATTCGCGGCGTATCCTTTTCTATTGAAAAAGGAGAACTCTTTGGTATTCTTGGCCCAAATGGAAGTGGCAAAACAACGCTGCTTAATATGATCAGCGGGCTTGCAAAGCCAAAAACAGGCACCATCTTTGTGAAAGAAAAAACAATTGAAAGTTATCAGCCAAAAGAACTGGCACGCATTGTTTCTGTTTTGCCGCAAATGACTTCAAGCCAGTTTGCTTACACGGTCAAAGAAACGGTTGCACTCGGGCGTTATGCCCATCAGGAAGGCTTTTTTAAACGATGGACAAAGCAGGATGAACAAGCAGTTCAAAAAGCGTTAAAAGAAACAGGCACTATGCCTTTTATGGATAAACCGCTGTCTGGTTTGTCTGGCGGAGAGCGGCAGCGCGTTTTTTTGGCGCAGTCACTTGCCCAGGAGCCGGAGCTTTTACTGCTCGACGAACCAACGAACCATCTTGATTTATCATTTCAAAAAGACTTGCTGGATTTATTAAAGAAAAGGACAGAGGCCGGTTTAACCGTTATTTCTATATTTCACGATGTAAATCTGGCTTCTTTATACTGCGACCGGCTTTTATTGCTGGAAAAAGGGAGTATTTATAAAATTGGCCCGCCTCACGAAATAGTAAAAGAAACAGTTCTCCATAACGTATATAAAACCAAAATGAAAACACAGCCGCACCCGTCAGTGCCGAAACCACAAATAAGCTTGCTCCCGGAATTTTCCGAACCGGATGGCTTTGAGATAAGCGAGCAAATGATCGAGCGGCAACAAGAACACCTGTCTATTCGGGTTCCGTTTCCCTTTAAAACGCTGTCTTCTGGTTTGATTGGGGCCGGCTGGGGGTGGCACAGCACGTTTGTTAACCGGCATGTGGACAAAAACTATAATGCGGAAAATTTTAAAGAAGAAGCCGCGAGTTATTTTGTAAAACAAGGCTTTAATTTACATGAAACAGTTGGCATGATGACAGCTGTTAAACTGGAGGATGCTGCCTGGCGAAAAGAAAAACAAGATAACACAATGGTTTTTGTGCTGGCAACAGCCGGGGCCGGAAATGCTACAGATGTGACAAAGCCGCGAAAAAGCTGGAAGAAACCTTTAAAGCCAGGAACAATTAATATCTGGGTATTTACCGATGGCAATTTATCTGAAGAAGCATTTGTACAAAGTGTCATGACGGCAACAGAAGCAAAAACGAAAGCGTTAGCAGATGCCGGCATTCATGACCTTGAAACAGGGACGGTAGCAACAGGCACTTCAACAGACAGTATTTTGATTGCTGCTACACAGCGCGGAAACGATCATCAATTTGCCGGTTCCGTTACACCGCTTGGTATTGCCATTGGCCGTGCTGTATATGGAGCGGTTGCTGAATCGCTGCAAAAAACAGCTGGCAGAAAGGAGAACTCATGATAGGGAATACAGCAGCGATTATTGCAGCACTCCTGCTAGACCGGCTGATCGGCGACCCGAGAAATTGGCCGCATCCGGTAAAATGGTTTGGAGCTCTTATTGCTTTTTTAGAAAGGAAATGGAACAAAGGAACGTTCTTAGTTGAGAAAGGGACTGCTTTGCTTGTGGTTGTTCTTGCTGTAACGGCTTTTTCCTCCATTGGATTGTTGAAAATTTCTTTTTGGGCTCATCCGATAGCTGCGTTTTGCCTGGAAACAATTATGATTTGGGCAGCCATTGCCCCGAGAAGTTTAAAAGAAGCGGGCATGGATGTTTACAAACCGCTGGTAGCGGGTGATTTAAACGAAGCCAGACACAAACTTTCATGGATTGTCGGCCGCGATACGGACAAGCTCAATGAAAGTGATATTACTCGCGGTGCTGTTGAAACAGTAGCAGAAAATACGTCGGACGGGGTGATTGCTCCTCTTTTTTGGGCCATGGCTGGCGGAGGACCGGCCGCTTTGTTGTATAGAGCCATTAATACGTGCGATTCGATGGTAGGCTATAAAAATGACCGGTATGAACAGTTTGGCAAAGCATCAGCACGGCTTGATGATGTGGTTAACTTTATACCGGCCAGGCTGACTGCCGTTTTGTTAATTGCTGCTTCAGGCAAACCGCTGGCGGTCTGCCGTTACGCATGGCACATTGTAAAACGTGATGCAAGAAAACATCCTTCACCAAACAGCGGCTGGTGCGAAGCAGCTGTAGCTGGCCTGTTAAAAATTGAACTTGGAGGATTAAATGTCTACAAAGGTGTTGTTTCGGACCGGGCGCGAATGGGCGACCCGATTAAAGAGCGCGAAGCTGAACACATTCTTGAAACTGCCAAATTTATGGAACGGGCAACATGCTTTTTTGTTTTGCTGTTCCTTGCAGGAGTGATTATTTATGAATTTGCCATCCCATGGAGCAAATCCATCTCATTTATATCTGGCCTCTGGCATTCGTAAGCCAAAGGAAATTATTGACTTTAGCGTAAATACAAACCCGCTTGGCCCGCCGGACTGGCTGCAGGAAAAGTGGCCGTCTTTTTTACATACAATTGAAAACTATCCAGACCCGACAGGCCAAAAAGCGGTGGATGCCATCGCTCGCCGTTTTAACATTTCAGCCGAACAGCTTCTTTTAGGAAATGGCGCTGCCGAAATTATTCATTTTATTGCCCGTTATGCAGCCGGAAAAAAAGCAGTGATAGTAACACCTGCGTTTTCTGAATACGAAGATGCCTGCCAATCATACAATTGTTTAATAGAGCATGTGGCAGCTGATCCAGAGCACTGGCAGCTGCCGGTTGAAGAGCTTGTGGAAAAAGCGCAAGAAGCGGCCGTGCTTTTTATTTGTACACCCAATAACCCGACGGGGCAGTGTTTTAAAGAAGCAGAAATGGTTTCTTTTCTTGAGCAAACAAGAAACAGCAATGTTCTTGTTGTAGTGGATGAAGCATTTTACGATTTTGCCGGAGAAACGTCATTGCTCCGCTACATTAACGTTTTCCCGCATCTGATTGTTATGCATTCCATGACGAAAATGTATGCGGTAGCCGGCCTTAGAATCGGTTATGCCGCAGCGTCAGCAAAGGTAATTGCTGCGCTGAAATTGTATCGGCCGCATTGGAATGTAAACTCGATTGCTCTCCAAGTAGCTGAAATGGCTGCAGAAGACTTTTCGTATGCGATGGAAACAAGAAAGAAAGTCGACCAGGAGCGAAACAGAATGAAGAAAGAATTAGTAAACATCGGCTTTGCTGTTTTGCCTTCAACAGTAAATTTTTATTTGTTTAAAGACCCGGCATTAGACAATCAAAAAAAGCTTCTTCACTTTTTATTAAACTGCGGCATTGTTGTTCGGCATACGGAAAACTTTCGCGGTCTTGATGGAAAATGGCTTCGCAGTGCGGTAAAAAAAGAAACAGAGAACAATCAGCTGCTTGAGGCATTAAAAAAGTGGAAAGCATTATGCTGATTTTTGTTTCTGGTGGTGTACGGAGCGGCAAAAGCAGTGTCGCAGAAAACCTGGCTATACAATGTTTATCACCTCGAGGACGCCTTTTATATGTTGCCTGTGGCCAGCGGACAGATAAAGAAATGGACAAGCGTATTTTTTATCATCATCAGCGCCGGTTGCAGTCAGGCTATCAGTGGATAACTGTAGAACAATTTCTTGATATTGGAACGGTACCAGTTAAACAAAACGACACGATACTAATTGATTGTGTAACAACGCTTTTGGCAGGTGAGTTTTTCAGGGAAGATAAGCCCTCTTATAAAGCAAAAGAAAGAATCGTAGAAGGAATAATTGATCTTGCACAAAAAGCCGGGACAGTAGTAGTAGTGTCAAATGAATTATCGCATGAAATTCCGTTCCCCGGTCTTACAGCAGACTACATGAAAACATTGGGGCTCATCCATCAGCAATTAGTGGAAAAAAGCGACACAGCTATTTTAGTAGAGCATGGAATTTCGGTTGTAAAGAAAGGAAAGATCCTATGCGCGGAGTAATGATTCAAGGAACTTCTTCAGATGCAGGAAAAAGTTTTGTTGCTACGGCGCTGTGCCGTCTCCTTTTACAAAAAGGATACCGCCCGGTTCCATTTAAGCCTCAAAATGTCTCGAATAACTCTTATGTAACACCCGACGGAAAAGAAATCGGCCGGGCGCAGGGGCTGCAGGCAGAAGCAGCAGGCTTGACGGCGAGCCCCTTTATGAATCCGCTTTTGCTAAAGCCATCAGGAAACGGCTGCTCGGAAATTGTTTTGTTTGGCGAAAGAATGGAAGTAATGTCTGGAATGGCGTACCGGACAAACTATTATGAAAAAGCGATACAAGCTATTAAAACCGGTTTGCAGGAAGCAAGCCGGTTTGGTGACACAATTGTTATTGAAGGGGCCGGCAGTCCTGTAGAAATGAATTTGAAAAAGCGCGAAGTGGTCAACATGAAAACGGCAGAGCTTGCTGATGTCCCCGTGTTGCTAACAGCAGATATTGACCGGGGCGGCTTGTTTGCTTCTATTGTCGGAACATTGGAACTGCTTGAAGAAAAAGAGCGTCAGCGGGTAAAAGGCCTTATTATTAACCGGTTTCGAGGAGACCCGGCTTATTTTGAAGACGGAAAAAAGTGGATTGAAGATTATACAGGAATTCCTGTACTGGCTGTGCTGCCATTTTTGCCGGGCCACGCGCTGGAAGGAGAAGATTCTCTTTCCATTCGTGATGGCAGAAAAGAAGGAGCCGCAATTGACCTGGCTGTTATTAGGCTTCCGTATGTGTCGAATGGAAGCGATATTGAGCCGTTTTTGTTTGAAGAAGATGTGAACGTGCGCTGGGTGCAAACGGCGGATGCTTTTGGCTCGCCGGATGCTGTGATTATCCCCGGCACAAAAAGTTCTTTTGCCGACCTGGCGTTTTTAAAAGAAACAGGGCTGGCAGAAAAAATTTGTTTGTTTGCTGAACGGGGAGGCACAATCATCGGGCTATGCGGCGGATTTCAGCTAATGGGCAAAACGCTGTTTGATCCAGACGGAAGCGATACAGGCTTGCCGGGTTCAAAAAAAACAGCGCTCGGTATTATACCGGCTGAAACAATTTTTAAAAACAAAAAAACGGTTTTGCAAACAAAGGGGACGGCAGACGGAGTTTTACTGTCCGGCTATGAAATCCATTTTGGAGAAACAATTGTAAATGGCCTTCCTTTTATGAGTTGCGAAGATCATCTGGATGGCTATCGATCTGAAAACGGGAAAATTGCGGGTACATATCTGCATCACTTATTTTATAACGATTTGTTCCGGGCCAAATGGTTAAATAAAATACGTTGCTTAAAAGGGCTGGCAGAGCGACCGCCGGTAAAAATAAACCGGGAACAAACTTATGATGTTATTGCAGCTCATTTGGAAAAGCATCTTGATTGGGGTCTTTTTCAATCTGTTTTGGAGGAAAGTAGATGAAAGCCTATTTTTACGCAGCGGGCATTCTTCTGCAATTTTTTACAATAGTGCCGCTCCATCAAACTCTTCCAATGGAAAAAGCAGAGTTAAAAGCAGTGCTTCATTTGTTTCCGTTACTTGGATTGGTAAAAGGGATTATTTATGCTGGCGTTTTTTTTGCACTCATTGAATGGAGCCCTTTTTCCGCCATTTCTTCGGCTTTTATTGTTTGGATCTTGCCGGTTTTGCTGACGGGCGGGCTTCACTTGGATGGTTGGATGGATTGGGCGGATGCGCATTTTTCATTTCGCGATAAGGAAAAGCGGCTGGCTATTTTAAAGGATCCGCGTGCCGGAGCTTTTGGTGTACTGGCACTTGTTTTACTTCTAGCGGGAAAATTTATTTTTATTTATGAAACCGTCCTGTCTGGAAACGAAGAAGCGCATATGATCGTGCTGATTCCTTTTTTTGCACAAATGCTTACAGGCCTGTTTTTGCAATATGTGCCACCGGCAAAAAAAGAAGGGCTTGCTTCTTTTTTTGGCCGGGGGCATTCAACAGCTTTGCCAGTGGTGTATGTTTGTTTTTTACTGGCAGTAACTTTGGTTTACGGGACAAGCCTGCTTTTTTGGGTGATGGCAGGAGCTTCACTTGTTTATTTTTTAATAAGCAAGTTTAGCATGGAAAAAGAGTTTGGCGGAGTAACCGGTGATTTGCTTGGCGCTGCACTAGAGGGGGCGGAACTGTTTTTATGGATGATTATGTGGTTATCGGTCTCTATCGTCACGGGCTAACTGGAGCCAACAGTAAAAAGCAGTTTTGCGGCTGGACTGATGTGGAGGTAACGGCAGAGGGAATTACCGCATTAAAAAAAATGCGTGTTCCCAGTTATGAATGGATCGCTGCAAGCGATTTAAAGAGATGTATACAAACAGCTTTTGTTTTTTGGAGAAAAAAACCAGAAGTTATAAAAGAGTTGCGTGAGTTTCATTTTGGAGAATGGGAAGGAAAAACTCATGTGGAACTGCAGCATTTACACGCTTACCAAAACTGGCTGCAAGACTATTCACTTCAAGTGCCGGGCGGTGATTCTTATGCTTCCTTTGCTTTTCGCGTGGAAAGCGGATTTCAATCGGTGCTGAAAAACATGGAAGAACAGCGTATTTACCGTGCTGCCATTGTTACCCATGGAGGTGTTGTCCGGCACTTGCTGACCAAATTTGCTCCTGAAGAAAAACAGTTTGCTGATTGGACATCAGAAAATGGACACGGTTATGAATTATCCGGCAGTTTAGCTGCGATGAGGAGGGGAGAACGATGCATTTCGTTACGGGCGGTGCCTTCAATGGAAAAAAGAAATGGGTAGCAAAATTTTACGAGCTTCAGCAAAAAAAGCATCAATGGCATTCTTTTTATAAAAAACAAGAAGTTCCGGTTTTTAAAGAAGAAATTATTGTACTGGAAGGTCTTGAGCAGTTTGTCCGAGCTCTTCTTGAAAAAGAGGGAGAACCGGCAAAATCCCGCCACGTTTTCAAAGAGCAGCTGCTTTCCTGGAAAAAAGAAAACCGGACATTCATCTTGATTGGAACTGATATAACAAAAGGAATTGTCCCTATAAATGCCTTTGACAGGCAGTTTAGAGACACGGTAGGCTGGTGTTTTCAAGATGCGGCAACTGCGGCGGCTCGCGTGGATACAGTCTGGTACGGCATTCCAGAAACAATAAAGGAGGAAAAAAAATGAGATTATATACGCGAACAGGTGATAAAGGAGAAACAAGCATCATTGGCGGACGAGTTGGAAAAGATGATGTCCGGGTTGATGCATATGGAACGGTGGATGAATTAAATTCTGTGGTTGGCATAGCGATTGCAGAGCTTAATCCAGAAAAGTTTAAAGACATTTTAGCTGACCTGGAGACCATTCAGCATGAATTGTTTGACTGCGGCGGAGACCTGGCTACTATCAACGGCAAGCGGGGCTTTAAACTAAAGCAGGAATCGATCGATCAAATGGAAAAGAAAATTGATGAATATATCAAGGAAGCACCGCAGCTGGAACGATTTATTTTACCTGGAGGATCAAAAGGTTCAGCGCACATTCATTTAGCCCGTACAGTAACGCGGCGTGCCGAGCGCTTAGTTGTCGCTTTAATGCGCAAAGATGAAGATGTACACCCGCTTACTTTAAAATATTTAAACCGCCTGTCAGATTATTTTTTTGCCATTGCCCGTGTGATTAATTTTAGAGAAGGGGTTAAAGATGTGGAGTATATACGCAGTGCAAATGTATTCCGCGGAGGCAAGCGAAAAGAGGAAAAAAAATGAATGTAAAAAAAATCAGCTGGGTTGGACTATTTATTTCATTAACGGTTATAGGGGCTATGCTTAAAGTGCCGGCGCCCATTTCCAGCGTAGCGCTG
>JAPSKG010000084.1 GCA_031177795.1 Domibacillus sp. | reverse complement strand
AGCTAGATCAACATATTGTTTTACTTCAAGAATCAAGAAGGCTGTTAAAAGGGTTGACCGAAGCTATTCGAGACCACGATGTGACGATTGCGCGTCTTGATGTAGAGCTTGATACGCTTCTTCAAAAATTAAATGAACAATATGGATTGTCTTTTGAAGAAGCCATGCATTCATATCCACTTCAACATCCGATAGAAGAATCCCGGCGGAAAATTAAGTTAATTAAAAAAGCAATCGATGAGCTCGGGGATGTTAATATTGGAGCAATTGAAGAATTTGAAACAACATTTGAGCGAGTTACATTTTTGCGTGATCAAAAAGACGATCTTGAAAAAGCAAGATTAACGCTCCGTGATGTAATGAATGAAATGGATATTGAAATGACCCGCCGGTTTTCAGAAACATTCAATGCGATTAAAGCGGAATTCCAGCCGGCTTTTGCCCAATTATTTGGAGGAGGAAAAGCTGAATTAAAATTAACCGACACAAAAGATATTTTACATGCAGGCGTTGATATTTCAGCTATGCCTCCAGGGAAAAAACTGCAGCATTTAAGTTTGCTTTCAGGCGGCGAGCGGGCATTAACGGCTATCGCCTTATTATTCGCTATTTTGCGTGTGCGCCCGGTGCCGTTTTGTATTTTAGATGAAGTAGAAGCAGCTCTGGATGAAGCTAACGTACACCGGTTTAGCCGTTATTTAAAAGAATTTAGTGAAAACACCCAGTTTATTGTTATTACTCACCGAAAACAGACGATGGAAGAAGCAGATGCGCTTTATGGAGTTGCGATGCAGGAATCTGGAGTATCAAGCCTTGTTTCCGTGCGTCTAGAACAAGAAGCTGTTCCCATTTAACAAACGAAAGGAAGGCAAGCATGAGCTTTTTTAAAAAATTAAAAGAGAAATTTTCAGGTTCTAAAGAACAGGAACAAACAACAGAAAAATACACAGAAGGACTTAAAAAGAGCCGCTCCGGTTTTTCTGAAAAAATGAATAATTTATTTGCCCGTTATCGAAAAATTGATGAAGATTTTTTTGAAGAATTGGAAGAAATCTTAATCGGGGCTGATGTTGGATTTGATACGGTCATGGAGCTTATTGATGAACTGAAAATGGAAGTAAAGCGCCAAAACACCAGCGATCCAGAAGCCATCAGGGAAATTATCACTGAAAAATTTGTGGAGATTTATACAGGAGAAGATGAAACATCTTCAAAATTAAATATTCAGGAAAGCAGCTTAACGGTTATTCTTTTTGTAGGCGTGAATGGGGTTGGAAAAACTACCACGATTGGAAAGCTAGCCTACAAATTTAAATCTGAAGGCAAAAAAGTAATGCTTGCTGCCGGCGATACATTCCGTGCCGGCGCTATTGACCAGCTTGAAGTATGGGGAGAGCGTACCGGAGTTGATGTAATCAAACAAGCAGAAGGTTCAGATCCGGCAGCGGTTATGTACGACGCTGTGCGTGCTGCAAAATCACGCGGAGCTGACATATTGCTTTGTGACACTGCGGGCCGTTTGCAAAACAAAGTAAACTTAATGAATGAGCTGCAAAAAGTAAAGCGTGTCATAGAACGGGAAATCCCTGGTGCGCCGCATGAAGTACTGCTCGTAGTAGATGCAACAACCGGCCAAAACGCCTTGATACAAGCAAAAACCTTTAAGGAAGCCACCGAAGTTTCGGGCATTGTCTTAACAAAGCTTGATGGTACAGCAAAAGGTGGAATTGTACTGGCCATTCGCAAAGAGCTGGGCGTTCCAGTGAAGTTTGTTGGGCTTGGTGAAAAAATGGATGATTTACAGTCGTTTGATGCTGAAAAATATGCTTATGGGCTTTTTGCACAAGCATTTGAACAAAAAGATGAAACAGAAGAAGAAAAAGCAGGCGAGTAATCGCCCGCTTTTTGCTGTTCTTGACAGAAAGTGAAGAAGAATGTAAACTGGAAGTGTGTAAAGGTTTTTCACTTAACAAAGGAGGGGCAGCCGTGCTTGAAAAAACAATGCGGATGAATTATCTGTATGATTTTTATCAGATGCTTCTGACTGATAAACAGCGCAGCTATATGTCCCTATACTACCTGGACGACTATTCGCTTGGCGAAATTGCCGATGAATACGAAGTAAGCCGCCAGGCGGTTTACGATAATATAAAAAGAACAGAAGCGATGCTTGAGGAATATGAAGCAAAGTTAATGCTGCTTAATAAATTCCAAAAGCGCCAGTTGCTGATCGAAAAGCTAAGAGAGCATGCAGATGCTCAAATGCTGCCGATTCTCGAGGCGCTTGAGGAGCTTGAATAGGGGGACTGCATGATGGCATTTGAAGGATTAGCCGAACGCCTGCAGGGAACGATGCAGAAAATTCGCGGCAAAGGGAAAGTTTCCGAATCCGATGTAAAAGAAATGATGCGGGAAGTGCGTCTTGCGCTGTTGGAAGCGGACGTTAACTTTAAAGTCGTTAAAGAATTTGTAAAAAAGGTAAGTGAACGTTCTGTCGGCCAGGAAGTAATGAAAAGCTTAACACCGGGCCAGCAGGTTATCAAAGTAGTTAAAGAAGAGCTAACAGAGCTCATGGGCGGTGAAGAAAGCCGCATCGGTACTTCAAAGCGCCCTCCAACTGTCATTATGATGGTTGGCCTTCAAGGTGCTGGTAAAACAACTACTACAGGCAAGTTGGCTAATCTTCTTCGGAAGAAATACAACCGAAAACCGTTGCTTGTGGCTGCAGACGTCTATCGACCGGCGGCAATCAAGCAGCTTGAAACATTGGGCAAGCAGCTAGATATGCCGGTTTTCTCACTGGGAGACCAGGTTAGTCCAGTTGAAATTGCCAAGCAAGCCATTCAAAAAGCTAAAGACGACCATCTTGATTATGTATTAATCGACACAGCTGGCCGCTTGCACATTGACGAAACGCTTATGGATGAGTTAAAGCAAATAAAAGAGTTATCGACGCCAGAAGAGGTTTTCCTTGTTGTGGACGCGATGACAGGGCAGGATGCTGTTAATGTAGCCGAAAGTTTCAATGAGCAGCTAGGCGTTACAGGTGTAGTGCTTACCAAACTGGATGGCGATACACGTGGCGGAGCGGCACTGTCAATTCGGGCAGTAACTGGCAAGCCCATTAAATTTGCTGGAATGGGCGAGAAGCTTGACGCTCTTGAACAGTTTCATCCGGAAAGGATGGCTTCCCGAATTCTTGGCATGGGGGATGTGCTGACGCTAATCGAAAAAGCACAGTCAAATGTCGATGAAACAAAAGCAAAAGAACTTGAGCAAAAAATGCGGACCATGTCTTTTACATTTGATGATTTTTTGGATCAGCTTGGCCAAGTTCGCTCAATGGGCCCATTGGATGAAATTCTGAAAATGCTTCCTGGTGCCAACAAAATGAAAGGCTTAAGCAATGTGCAGGTTGACGAAAAGCAAATCAGTCGGGTAGAAGCCATTATTCGTTCCATGACAACTGCTGAAAAACAACAGCCTGAAATTCTTAATGCTGGGCGCCGTAAGCGGATTGCTCGCGGATCAGGAACATCTATCCAAGAAGTAAACCGTCTTCTTAAACAATTTGAAGATATGAAAAAAATGATGAAGCAAATGTCTGCAATGCAGCAAAAAGGAAAGAAAAAAGGCGGTTTTCCAAAGCTTCCTTTTATGTAAATCAAACAGGTTTATTCTGTAAAGAAAAAAACCTTTACAACACATTAACTATTTGATATTATTCTATCTTGTGTGAAACTATTTCGGAGGTGCTTATTAGCATGGCAGTAAAAATTCGTTTAAAACGCATGGGTGCAAAAAAATCCCCATTCTATCGTATCGTAGTAGCAGACGCTCGCGCACCGCGTGACGGTCGTTCAATTGAAACAATCGGAACATACAATCCGGTTTCTCAGCCAGCAGAAGTGAAAATTAATGAAGAGCTTGCACTTAAATGGCTTCAAGATGGTGCTAAACCATCTGACACAGTTCGCAATCTGTTCTCAAAAGAAGGCATTTTGGAAAAATTCCATAATGCTAAATACAGCAAGTAATTTATTGCGAGACGACAATTCCCCAAAAGAAATTCTTTTGGGGAATTGCCATTTTTGTTCCATAAAAAGGAGCGGTGGGCATGCACATTTTACAAACCGTATCGGTCGTTCAAATCGTAACGGATTCATTAAAGCAAGAGCGAATGGATGTATATGAAAATCAAAAGCGCCGTCTTGAACGCGAAACTGCCCAGCTTTTATTTGAAAAGAAAAAAGCGGAGCGTGCCGGTTCAAAACAAGCAGACGCAGCGGCCAGATTTCAAATTGAAATTGATCAGCGTCATGAAAAAATATCAGTTATTGAGTTTCAAATAAATCAGCTAAACCAGCTGCCGATTGGCACCGAGTTAAAAGAGCGTGATATCCAGTCAATTGTTGAAGTGAAGGAAGGAGACCGTTTTGATAAAAAAAACGGCGGTACAATTGTTGTAAAAGATGGTGTCATAATTGAAATCCGCGACTAGAGGTGAAGCGAAATGAATAAATGGTTTAATGTTGGGAAAATTGTAAATACACATGGGTTGCGCGGTGAAGTCCGCGTCTTATCTAGTACTGATTTTCCGGAAAAACGTTTTAAAAAAGGCAGTGAGCTTTCGGTTTTTAAGCCAAAAGAAAAAGAGGGCATTCCCGTTACCATAGCATCACACCGCACACATAAAACCTTTGATTTGTTAACGTTTGAGGGGTATTTATCCATTCAAGATGTTGAGCCTTTTAAAGGTGCTGTTTTAAAGGTGCATGAAACAAAGCTCGGAGATTTGGATGAAGGAGAGTTTTACTTTCATGAAATCGTCGGATGTGAAGTGAAAACGATTGATGGCAATGTAATTGGCAAAGTAACAGAAGTGTTAACACCGGGAGCAAATGATGTATGGGTTGTAAAAAACGGCAGTAAAGAAGTGTATATTCCATACATTGGAGATGTGGTTAAGTCAGTTGATCCAATTGAAAAGCAAATTATCATTGAACCAATGGAAGGGCTGCTGGAATGAAAATAGACGTTTTAACCCTGTTTCCAGAAATGTTTGAAGGTGTTTTTTCATCCTCTATCATGAAAAAAGCGGCTGATAAAGAAAAAGTAGCTTTTCGCGCTTTGAACTTTCGGGATTACGCTGAAGGAAAGCATAAAGTCGTTGACGATTATCCGTACGGAGGCGGGGCTGGAATGGTATTAAAACCACAGCCGCTTTTTGATGCTGTAGATGCGTTGAAAGAAAAAGCAGAAACAGCCCCTCGTGTGATTTTAATGTGTCCTCAAGGAGAACGCTACACACAAAGGAAAGCAGAAGAATTAGCAAAAGAAAGCCACTTGATCTTTCTTTGCGGCCACTATGAGGGTTATGACGAGCGGGTGAGAAAGCATCTTGTAACCGACGAAATTTCAATTGGGGATTATGTGCTAACAGGGGGAGAACTGGGCGCTATGGTTGTCGCAGACAGCGTTGTCCGGCTGCTCCCCGGTGTTCTAGGAAATGAAAGTTCAGCTGTACAAGATTCGTTTTCATCTGGCTTGCTTGAACATCCGCATTATACGCGTCCGGCTGATTTTAGAGGAATGAAAGTGCCGGATGTACTTTTATCAGGAAACCATAAATACATTGAAGAATGGCGCAGAGAAAAGTCTTTAAAACGCACTTGGGAACGGCGTCCAGACCTGCTGGCACAAATAGAGCTGACAGAAAAAGAACAAAAATTAATGGATTTATGGAATTCGAAAAAATAAATTGATTTTAAATTAAGATTATGCTAGAATTTCGTAGTCAGTGTGTAATAACCACGCTGCATTAAAACGGTGTTCCGCTGTCGTGCTAGTGCGAGTATGAACATTTGTTAGAAGGAGAGGAAACCACAATGAACAAATTGATTCAAGAGTTAACACAGGAGCAGCTTCGTACAGATCTTCCAGCGTTCCGCCCAGGAGACACAGTGCGTGTGCACGTTAAAGTTGTCGAGGGTACTCGTGAGCGTATTCAGGTATTTGAAGGCGTTGTAATCAAGCGTCGTGGCGGAGGCGTAAGCGAAACTTTCACAGTCCGTAAAATTTCTTACGGTGTGGGCGTTGAGCGTGCATTCCCACTTCATACACCAAAAATCGCTAAAATCGAAGTAATGCGCCGTGGTAAAGTTCGTCGTGCGAAATTGTACTACTTGCGTAACCTACGCGGTAAAGCAGCGCGCATTAAAGAAATCAGATACTAAGTTTTTTAAAAGGAGTCTGCCTGCAGGCTCCTTTTTCTTTCAGAATTTACAAGCATCATGATATGATAAATGTACTTAGAATAAAGGTGGTGCCATGAATGGCGGAAGGAAAAAATGAATTTTGGGAATGGACAAAAGCACTGCTTATCGCGGTCGGGCTTGCAGCGCTTATTAGGTATTTTATTTTTGCCCCTATTGTGGTAGACGGGCTTTCAATGATGCCGACGCTTGAAAGTGGAGACCGAATGATTGTCAACAAACTTGGTACTCCGGACCGTTTTGACATCATCGTTTTTCATGCGCCGGAAAACAAAGATTACATAAAACGTGTGATAGGGCTGCCAGGCGATAAAGTAGAATATAAAAATGATGTACTTTATGTAAACGGAAAAGCGTTAGAGGAACCGTATCTAGATGAATACAAAAAAGAAGTAACTGATGGGCCGCTTACACCAGATTTTACTTTGGCAGAAATTACTGGACAGGAAACGGTGCCGGACGGCGAGATTTTTGTATTAGGAGATAACCGCCGTTTCAGTAAAGATGGTCGCCATATCGGTACAATCAAAATAGATGAAATTGTCGGTGAAACAAAACTTGTTTACTGGCCCTTAGATCAAATTCAGCTTGTAGACTAAACAGAAGAAAGGAATGTGTGTATTTGACAATCCAGTGGTTTCCTGGCCATATGGCCAAAGCAAGAAGGCAAGTAACTGAAAAACTAAAGCTTGTTGATATAATTTTTGAACTTGTCGATGCGAGGCTTCCATTATCTTCACGCAATCCTATGATTGATGAAATTTTAAATCAAAAACCGAGACTTGTTATCTTAAATAAAGAAGATATGGCAGATCCGGTGATGACAAAAGAGTGGATCGCATATTTTAAACAGCATGGTGTCGAAGCAGTTTCTGTAAACTCTCAGGCAGGCAGCGGACTTGATAAAATCGTAAAAGCGGCAGAAAAAATATTAAAAGAAAAATTTGACAGGATGCGTGCCCGCGGCATAAAACCGCGTGCAATGAGAGCAATGATCGTAGGGATACCGAATGTCGGGAAATCTACACTTATTAACCGGATTGCAAAGAAAAACATTGCCAAAACGGGGAATATGCCAGGCGTAACAAAAGCGCAGCAATGGATTAAAACAGCTCAGCACCTGGAACTTCTGGATACTCCTGGTATTTTATGGCCGAAATTTGAAGATCCAGAAACAGGCTTTAAACTGGCGCTTACAGGAGCGATAAAAGATTCCATATTAAATTTGCAGGACGTGGCAATTTGGGGCTTGCGCTTTTTAGAAGACAGATATCCGTCCCGTTTAAAAGAAAAATACGGTTTTAACGAATTGCCAGAAAATATTGCACTTGTTTTTCAGCAAATTGGAGAACGCCGTGGCTGTTTATCAGCAGGGGGCGAAGTGGATTACGATAAAGTAACAGACGTTGTGATCCGTGACATTCGCACAACACAGTTTGGGCGCCTTACTTTTGATGTGCCGCCGGAAAAAGCGTGAAGGGCTTCCTTCACGCTTTTTTGTGGAAAAAAGGAAGAAAGAAGCCGATATTACTTTTAAGGAGCTTTTGGAAATGAAGAAAGAAACCATTGCGCAAATTAAAGCGCAGCTACTCACCGTAACAGCTATGGACGATGAGCGTTTGAGGCTTTGGCAGGACGATGAAAGAAAAGGGGTACAAACGTCGCTGAAAACCTGCTTACAGCGCTTAGAAAAACAACAGAAAGAGCAAAAGCGCCTGCTTACAATGATGATGTATGAACAAAGAGAAAAAGAAAATGGGGCTCAAATGATTGCGGGTGTTGATGAAGCAGGAAGAGGCCCGCTAGCAGGGCCGGTAGTAGCAGCTGCATGCATATTGCCGGAAGGGTTTTTGCCTGAGGGAATAAATGATTCAAAAAAACTAAAGGAATCAGTTCGTGAAGAACTTTATCAGCTTATTATAAAACATGCCCATACAGGAATCGGCATTGTCAGTGCCTGTGAAATTGATCAAATTAATATCTATGAAGCGGCAAAAAAAGCGATGCTTTTAGCTATAAAAAACTTGCCAGAGGCCCCGGATCACCTGCTTGTGGATGCAATGACTTTGCCTGGCGACATCGAACAAACGGCGATTATAAAAGGAGATTCAAAAAGTGCGTCAATTGCCGCTGCTTCGATTGTCGCTAAAGTAACGAGGGACCGTATTATGAAACAATATGCAAAACAATATCCGGGATATGGATTTGAGAAAAATATGGGATACGGAACAAAAGAACATTTAGAAGGGCTCCACAGCTTTGGGCCCACCCCGCAGCACCGTAAAACGTTTGCTCCCGTAAAACAGCTGCTGGAATAAAGAACTGAATGAGGTGATCCGCATGGAAATCGGCCAGCGTGCTGTACAAAAAGGCATAATGTCTCAGCCGGTTTACAGCAATCCGATTGACACGTTGAAAGAAGGGCAGATTTTCACCGGAAAAATGATGAAATTGCTGCCGGGCCATACAGCAGAGGTTGCTGCATTCGGCCAAAAAATAAAAGCCCGGCTTGAAGTGCCTTTGCAAGAGGGAGAAAAGTACTTTTTTCAAGTTGCTTCTCTCAAAAATGGAATGCAGCTAAAAGTTATTTCAAGCAAATTGCAGCAACAGCGTTTCCAAAACCAAGAAGATTTTCTGCTGGAT
>JAPSKG010000083.1 GCA_031177795.1 Domibacillus sp. | reverse complement strand
CTTTGAAGCTGGCATAGACATGCTGACTGCGGCTACCGCTTTGCCTGAATAATCTTTGATTGGAACAGCAAAGCATACGATGCCTGGCTCATTTTCTTCGTTATCAATGGAATAACCAAGAATGCGGGCTTGCTCTACTTCAGCTAAAAATTCTGTTTTTGATCCGACTGATTTTTCTGTAGGCTTTATGAAGTTATAGCCTTCAAGCAGTTCATCCAATTCCATGTCCGTTTTACTGGCGACAAGAGATTTTCCTACTGCGCTTGTATGAATAGGAACGCGCCGTCCAATGCGGGAATAAACAACCGTAACGCCGCTTCCTTCTACTTTATCGATGTAGACCCCTTCTTGTCCGTCCAATATAACAAGGTGAATGGTTAAGTTGGTAATCGAAGAAAGCCACTCAAGGTGTTTTCTTGCTATATTGCGCAAATCCAAGTGGCTGACTACCATGTTGCCGCGTTCAAAAAGTTTTAACCCAAGCATGTACTTTCCATTTTCTTCATTTTGAGAAATGTAACGTTGAGACTGCAATGTTTTCAGCAAAGAATGAATAGTGCTTTTATGCAAATTCATTCTTTTGCTGATTTCCGTAATGCTTAGTTCTCTTTCCCGCTCGTCAAATAAATCCAATATTTTCAATGCTCTTTCCACTGATTGGATAATAGGCATTGTCTTCACTCCTTATTTTACAGTTACGTTTATTTTACCGGATTTATGACGAGCATGTATTAATTAGTGGCCAGGCCCGTTTCAGGAAGCACCAAATCTTTTTCATAATCCAGCACAGCATCTTCTATAACGGCAAGCGGAACTACCCCGTTTGCGGCATCGCTATGCCCATACATCCGGTTGCTTGCCGCAACCATTTTTTGGCGAAGTTTCATCCGCTGTTTTCGTTCTGCCACTAATGCTTGCCGTTCTTCTTTCCATGTATCAGCAAACTCATGAACCACTTCACCATTTAAAAGCTGGATCGGGTTCACAAAATCAATTCGGCGCTCGCGAAGCTGCAAGTGCAAAACGTCTCCTGTTTTCAAGAAGCCAATTCCTCCGCCTTCGTAAGCTTCTGGTGTCATATGCCCGATCGCTGCTCCATACGTTACACCCGAATAACGGCCATCACTTATGATAGTAGCCAGCTTTTTCATCACGCGGCTTGCGTTAATGTGCTGCATCGGTGTAAACATTTCCGGCATTCCAAATGCAACTGGCCCCTGGCCCGCAATAAGAATGGCAATTTTAAGAATCCCTGATTCTGCCATTTCATCAAACAACTCATCATACGGTAAGTGCTGCAAGCGCAGCCATTCTTGTTCGTTGTTGTATTTTAATAGTGCCAGCAGCTGCTCATAAGGAAATAGTTTTTGTTCTCTTATGCCCGCAAGCAAGTTTGAGTCAAGCAAACTTTGATTCGCATCTTCTTCATTTTCATAATAAAGAACAAACGCAAGCTTATCATCAAATTGGTCAAGCTGCGGTGTAGGCATTCCGCTAATTTTCACTACAGCACTTTCAAAGAAATTCCCTTGCAACACATCAACGCCGCTAAATTCGCGTTTAGGTGTTGATAGAATAACCGGGTTTTCTTTTACGTTTGCTGCTTGTAAGCTGCGGGTAATGGCTAAACGCTCTTTCCACGTTTTTGCTGCAACTGTTGGCGCTTCTTGATCCATTGGCACACCGTTTTGAATCAGCTCATAAAAAAGGGTTTCCATTCCACGGCTTGTCCCACTGCAGCATTGCATGGCAAGTGAGTAAATGTCCCTGCCTTCTGTTAAGCTGTAATCAAACAAATCAGGAATTGGATGCTCGTGGTGAATGCGGTCCAGATCCCATAAACTAAATTTATATCCTGCATACAGCATTCCCGCTACAAGGTGCATCATTAAGTTTGTTGAACCGCCTGAAGCGCTATGAATGCGAATTGCATTTTTAATGTTGGTCGCCACAATATTGGCTACGCCGTAACGCTCTTCATTAATCATGCCTGCAAAGCTGTCAAGCACCGCATTGATTTGACGCTGAGAAGGAGGATCTGTCAGCAATTCCACTGCCGGATGAACCAGCCCAAGCCCTGCTACTAAATGGCGAGAACTGTTTCCAGTGCCATTAAACGCACATACCCCACCTTGCCCATCACATGTGGCAACAGCAAGACGCATTTCAAAATATTTGTGTTGTTCTTTCGTTAAAATGCCCCGTTCATATGCGCGCTCGAATACTCCTTGAAACGCCGTGTTAGAAGAACATTGAAGAATATATGCCATTGTATCCCGCAGATCAAGAGCCACATCTACTGCTCCATCACGCTCTGCTTTTTTCGCCAGTTCTTCGAGTTCATCCATAACATCATCAGGAATGGTTCCGCCTTCTAAAACATGCGCTGGCGCAAATGTGGCGAAAAAAGGTGCTTCGCCACGGCTGCGGCGAACACGGTCAACATGAGCAAGCGCGCTTACTACGCCCAGAGGCTGTTTATCGCATCCTTGAATAACAAACGCACCATGATAACTGTGTGCTTCCAGCTGATTTACAACCATCTGTGCTACTGCATTCCGGCTTTGAAGCGAATAGCTCATTCCCTGGTTGCTTTGAGCCGTTCCATCACACATAACAGGTGTGGAAAAATAAAATGGCACGCCTCCATTTTGCCAGATGCGAATGGCTGCCCTTGCAGAAGTTTGGTAATCCATTACATGAGCCGGGTGATCGGAAGAACCACCAATTATCGCAATACGCGGAGCATTTTTTTCCAGCCTCATGTAAATTTCTTCTAAAGTCCAATCCGGCTTGCCGCCTTCATATGTAGGGCCAAGCACTTGCTTTGAGCGATCCAGAAGACCTGCTACGGTAATTGGTTCATTTGCTTTTCCTTGCACGTTGTCACGGTATGGGTTTACCTCATTTTCAATGAGCGGATATAAATGAGTCATTTAGTTTCTCCTTTGCACGATAATTTCAGCAGACGAAGCAAGTGTTTAATTCAGCACGAGTTCTCTCGGCTTTGATACAATTTCAAGGCTGTTGTTTTTTTCTGCTTCCTCAACTAAACTTTCCGATATCCATATTTCTCCAATTTCCAAAGTGTTTTTGATTCTTACCATTCGAACTTTGCTTAAATCAAAAGCGTTGCATGTTTTAATGGCCGCTTTTACAGCTAATTCTTCTGTGTCTAAACACATTGGCAGCTTAACAACATTTGTTACAGTGCTGGTAAGCGCATTGGCATATCCTTTTTCCCATTCAATTTCATTCATAACCGCTTTTGTGGTCATGTCTGCCATGCCGATGCCATTGGCATTTCCATGTGTTTTTTCCGTTAATCCAAGAACAACCGTCCGTTTTACGTCCGGTCCTCCTGATGCGTACGGAGTCGCGAAGTTTCCTGTTATATTCGGATCCATTCCGTCGCCGGAAATGTCTTTGCCCAGCTCATCTACGATTAAAACATCGATTGAATCAAAATGAATTTTAGGCATGAGCGATTTTGCTTCCAGCAACAATTGAGGTTCTACACTCTCTAAATCTTCAGCCGGCACCGCAATGATTTTTGCTGGCTTGTCATACGCATTTTCAATGCTTGCAAGACCAAAAATAATAGGAGCTTTTGCCAGCGAAATTTTCGCCATTTCGGGTACGTGCTCTGCCATATACTTAAAGCTATAAGCATGGGCAGCTTCGGCTCCTTTTTGCTTGCCTAAACCAATTGTAATCATTTTCATCAAACCGCTTTCCACTGGACCGCGAAAAGCTGTGTGCGGCTTGATCCGGTTAATTACAACAATTTTGTCAGCTTCATAAGCGTACTTATCAATGTAGACGGGAAGCCCGTTAGGCAGCTCCCCTAGCTTTACTACATCCATAGAAGATTTAATTGGTGCTCCAATTACTTTTTCGGTTACGCCCAACTGGTGCAAAACATCGATTTGCCCTTTTGCCGTGGCACCGCCATGGCTCCCCATGGCAGGCACGACAAAAGGAGTTCCGCCAGCTGCTTTTATAGCAGCGGCTGTTTCTCTGACCAGAACAGGAAGGTCAGCAACCCCCCGGCTTCCTACGGCAATCGCGACAAAGTCATTTTGGTTTATTCTTGATAAAACCCCGGCTTCTTTAATTACTTTTTGCACTTCCCCGGCTACATCAGCGATTTGGGGGGCATGAAAGTTTTGTTTTACTTTAATCATTTTTGGAATTTGAATGTCCCGTAAAAGTTCCTCGATAATCCCCATTGTTACAACCCCTTACCAAAAACCTGGATTAATTGCTTCTCGCTTCTTCCACTGCCGTCATCATTTCATCAACAAGCTCTGTGCCAAATTTTTCAGCATACTTGTCTGTTACCGGCTGAATGATCTGTTTCATTTTTTCTTGCTCTTCAGCTGTTACTTCGTTGATTTTCATGCCTTCTTCTTCTAACGTTTTAAGCGCTTTTTCATTTTCTGTTTGATTAATTTCACGCTGGTATTTCCCGGCTTCCTGAGCCGCTTCGCTCATTACTTTTTGTTCTTCAGGAGACAACTCGTCCCAAAACTTTTTGCTTACCAGGAAAACAAATGGCGTGTAAACGTGTTTTGT
Organism: Domibacillus sp.; assembly: GCA_031177795.1. Lineage (GTDB taxonomy): Bacteria > Bacillota > Bacilli > Bacillales > Domibacillaceae > Domibacillus. The sequence continues at coordinate 4,381 of JAPSKG010000083.1, read as the reverse complement.
CAGGCTTAAATAATCTTGTACTTCGCTGTATTTTTGCGTTTTAATTGTAGCCAACGGATTTTCCTGTCCGTCAACTGTACCTGTTTCAAGTGCTGTAAACACTTCCGAGAAAGCCATTGGCGTTGGGTTAGCTCCTAATTTTGAGAAAGCATCCAGGTGGACTTCGTTTTGCATTGTGCGGATTTTTAAACCTTTAAAATCATCCGCTGTTTTAACCGGATGCTTGCTGTTTGTTAAATTTCGAAACCCGTTTTCCCAGTACGCAAGACCTACAAGGCCTTGATCAGGCAATTTTTCCAAAAGCTTGTCCCCTACAGCGCCATCCAGTACAGCGTGAGCTTCTTTTTCATTTTGGAATACAAAAGGAAAATCGTAAATCCCGAATTCCGGCACCATTCCTACAAGAGGAGAAGTAGAAGGAACCGTTACTTCCTGCATGCCGCCTTGAAGAGCTTCTGTCATTTTCAAGTCATCTCCAAGAGTCGCATCAAAAAAGTTTTGTACTTTCATTTTCCCGCCGCTTTTTTCTTCAACTAGTTCTTTGAATTTAACCATCCCTTGTCCTTGTGGATGAGTTTCACTGTTTCCAATGCCAGCTTTAATGGTTCTTTCTTGTATACCATTAGATGGAGCGCTTTCACTTTTTGCTGCATCTTCTCCGTTACTGCAAGCGCCTAATAAAAGCATGCCTGGCAGTAGTACCCCTGTTGCCAACCGTTTAACCAAAAGATTCATTTTTCTTCCTCCCCAGTAAGTTCAATTTAACTTTTTCTCGCGGTAACTAGGATGTAAACCATTCAAGCGGTACTGTAACAATAGAAGGAAACAGAATGAGCAAGATCAAGACAACCACTTCAACAAGTAAAAACGGCCAAATCCCTTTCATAATGTCTTCCATACTGATTTTACTTACTCCGCACACTACGTTTAGCACGGTCCCTACCGGCGGTGTAAGCAATCCAATGGCATTATTCAAAATAAACAAAACGCCGAAATACACAGGGTCAATGCCAGCTGCTTCCACTAGCGGCATTAAAACAGGCGTTAAAATCAAAATGGTTGGAGTCATGTCCATTGCCGTTCCTACAACAATTACCAGCAAGTTAATCATAACCAGCAGAAGAAGCGGGCTGTCTAAAAATGGCTCAAGCATCTCAATTACCATTGCCGGCAAATTCGCTACTGTAATCAGCCAGGAAGAAACAAGAGCCGCTGCCACAAGGAACATAACTACACTTGTCATTTTTGCAGCATGAACAAACACAGGAAACAACTGTTTAAAGGATAATTCACGGTAAACGACTACACCTACAAACAGTGCATAAACAGCTGCCACCACTGCTGCTTCAGTTGGTGTGAAAAGGCCGAATTTCAATCCGCCGATAATGATAACTGGCAAAAACAGAGCCCAGATGCCATTTCGTACGGCCATCAGCATTTCTTTTGCAGAAGCGCGAGGCTGCACTTCCACGTTTTCTTTTCTTGCAACAATCGTCCAAGTGACAGTAAGACCCACAGCTAGCAAAATTCCCGGCACGATGCCTGCCATAAATAGCTTTGTAATGGAAACACCGCTGGCTACTCCAAAAATGATAAACCCGATGCTTGGCGGAATGATCGGGGCGATAATGCCGCCGGAAGCTACCAAGCCGCTTGCCCGGTTTACGTTATAGCCGGACTTGACCATCATCGGTATTAAAATGGCGCCTAAAGCTGCTGTATCAGCTACTGCTGAACCAGACAAGCTGGCAAATAAAACACTTGCAATAATTGCTACGTAGCCAAGACCGCCTTTAATGTGACCAACCATTGTCATTGACATTTCAACAATCCGGCGCGACAAACCGCCCTGGTTCATCAGCTCTCCTGCCAGCATAAAAAACGGAATGGCCATTAACGGAAAGTTGTCTGCTCCATTAATTAAGTTTTGAGCGATAATCTGGCTATCAAAAATCCCCAAGAAATACATTAAAACAACGCCGCTGACCAGGAGGGCAAAAGCAATTGGCATGCCTAATGCCATTGCTCCAAGTAACGATCCTACAAATACACCAATCATCCTTGTTTTTCCTCCTTTATGTCAAAGTACTCTGGCTGCTCGTTGTGTAGGGAAATCAATTCTTCAGAATCATTCATTTTGCCCAGTTCATCATCTGAAATTTTATTAAAACAAATCCGGTACAGATTATTGATGACCATAGTCCCCATACAAACACTAACCAAAAGGCCCGTTCCGTATACAAAAGCAAGAGGCATACCGGTTGCAGGCGCTTTACTTTCCAGGTTAATTAATGTCATTTTCCAGCTGCCATCCAACAATAAGATGAGCACAAACAGCACGAGTAGATCACTAACAATCAACGTAACTTTTTTTGCTTTTCTAGGAAGCCTTTTTATCAGCATGTCCACACCTAAATGCTCTTTGTTTTGAAAAGCCCCGATGGCTCCCAGAAAAGTGAGCCATATAAATAAGTAGCGGGACATTTCTTCAGACCAGGTAATGCCTGAGTTGAAAAAATAGCGAAGGACAACGTTGCCAAAAACCAGGACGACCATAAGAGCAAGCGCAAACGCCATGATAACATTTAAGGTTTTTTCCAGGGCCCTAGATAGTTTATCCACTTCATTTCCACCTTCCTTCTTTCTAAACAATTTGAGTAAATGCTTTATCACTCGGCTTTAATTTTTTCAACAAGCTCTTTTGCCCAGTCATTTTCTTTGTAAACATCATCGTAAACCGGTTGTGAAGCCGCTTCCATTTCTTTCATAAACTTGTCGCTAGGCGTCGTGAATTTAATTCCGTTTTCTTGAAGGAATTTTTTATCGTCTTCAAAGCTTTTTTCCAGTAAATCAAATTCGTAGGCAGCCGCTTCTTTCGATGCTTTGGCGATAATTTCTTGCTGTTCTTCCGTTAAACTTTTCCAGAATTTTGTATTAATAATATAAATATTAGGGCTGAACATATGTTTTGACTCTAATACGTCGGTTTGCACTTCGTAGTAACCAGAATTTCTTAATGTAGCGATAGGATTATCCTGGGCATCTACTACTTTTTGTTCAAGTGCCGTAAATACCTCAGAAATAGGAAGCGGGCTTACGTTTGCTCCTAATGATTCCCCAAGTTTAATGTAGTTTGGAATATTCGGCATTCTTAAGCGCAAACCATCAAAATCATCCATGTTTTCAATGGTGCGGTTGCTCGAAAACATTCTAAATCCATTTGCGCTCCATGCAAGAGGCGTTACACCATGTTTCGGCTCTAATTCTGCCGTTAATTCTTCACCGATAGGTCCATTTAACACTTTTTTCACGTGATCAAAGTCTCTGAACAAGAAAGGCCATTCAGGCACGCCCATTTTCGGAATATCTGCTTGCATGATCAATCCCGGAACACCCATTTCAATGGTTCCATTTCGGACACCATCATAAAACTCTTTTTCTGCCCCCAGTGTACTGTTTGCATAAATTTGTACTTCTAATTGTCCATTGCTTTCTTCTTCAACAATTGTTTTAAACTTTTCTCTTAAAGCAACATTTTGAGGATGGTCTTCAGCAAAATAATTGGCTACTTTTATTGTTTTCTTTTCCACTTCAGCTCCACCTGATCCAGACCCAGTGGCTTTTTCCCCTTCACTCCCACATCCTGAAAGAAGCAGCGATCCAGCAAGTGTAATGCTTGAAGCAAAACCTAAAAACTTTTTACTTTTCATGATAAATTCTCCCCTCCACATTGTAAGCGTTAACATGTTGAAGCAAAATAAAAATTCTCCCTTATTTCCCTTTTTTCAACTAAATTTAACAATTTCAATTTATGTATATTTATTGAAATTAACTAATGCAATAGTCTTAGCTGTAAAAAAAGGAGGTGGCCTTTTGTTTTATAATGTAAAACAAGGTTTTATAAGTGAGAACTTACGTTGATTATAATCTTCTTTTTTTATCGTTGTCAATTTGTTTTTGAATATTTTTTGCTAATTTTTAAAAAATTTTGTTAAATAAAAAAAGTCAGTAAAAGCGCGGCTATATCTTAATTATTGAAAGCCCGCTTTATTAACTTGAAAAATGTATTTTGTTTACCGATCTTTTTTAACACCTATAGAATTAATTCGACTAAAAATGCAGCATACCTTTTACATTTGAAACAGCTTTTTACAAAAAAATCTGAACAAAGACATAAAAAATAAAAAGCTGTCAATTCTGACAGCTTTAAAAGGTTTCTGGCATGTTTATTAAAAAGCGTTTTTCCCTTGCTGTGATAAAGCAAAGTAAATTCCGTACTTTAAGTTTTGAAAACATTGTTTTTTTTCTAAATCCATTTTTTGCTCCGACATCATCATCGCTATCTCCGGTGAAATACCAACTAATATGGTACTGATGCCCA
>JAPSKG010000082.1 GCA_031177795.1 Domibacillus sp. | reverse complement strand
TTTATTTCAGAAAGGATTTTTTCATGCCCTTTTTCAAACAGTTTTTTAAAAGTCTTTATTCACCAAAATACATTGCTGCATTTCGGTTTCAAGGAATTGGGAAAACGATTCAACACCTTTTTATTCTTGCGCTCATAATGTGTTTTCCCACCATTTTTTATACCACTTTACATTTTGCAGGCAACAATGCGTCAGAAAAATTTGTAATAGAAAAAAAACTTCCCATACTGGGAATGTTCAATGATTTTTTTTCTGAAAATGGATTTATTTTGATTCCTGTTGTTTTCTTAATGTATTTCTTGTTTTTAACATTTTTACTGTTTTTAAAAGCAAGTATTTTTGCATGCATTGGTTTGATTTTACTTGCGCTTGCAAAAAAACGGGGAGAGTTCCGTCATCTTTTTCGCGTTTCTGCGTATGCTTTAACACTTCCTGCTTTAATAACAATAATACTGGAACTATTCAACTTTACCCTGCCTTTTCATTATTTGGTAGATTGGGTTCTCACCTCTATCATGCTAGTTTTATCGATACGGTTTTTCCCCGGCTTTCCAAAATAAACGCAATTGTTGTCGGAACCTGCTTTCCTCTGATAGAATGGGGAAAGAGCTGGTATTTGATTAATTTTTAAAGGAGCGAATCACCCTTGAGTGAAATCACCCACCGTACGAAAACCCGTCCCGTCAAAGTAGGAAATTTAACCGTTGGCGGCAATGACCAAGTAATTATCCAAAGTATGACTACAACAAAAACACACGATGTAGAAGCAACCGTTGCTGAAATAAACCGATTAGAGGAAGCTGGATGCCAGGTTGTCCGGGTGGCTGTTCCTGATGATCGTGCGGCGGACGCATTGGCAGCAATTAAAAGCCGCATTAACATTCCTCTGGTTGCTGATATTCATTTTGACTATAAACTTGCCTTAAAAGCAATTGAAGCTGGTGTAGATAAAATCCGCATCAACCCCGGAAATATTGGTCGCCGTGAAAAAGTAGAAGCTGTTGTAAATGCAGCAAAAGCAAAAGGCATACCTATTCGTATCGGAGTTAATGCCGGAAGCCTTGAACGCAAAATCCTTGAAAAGTACGGTTATCCAACCGCAGACGGCATGGTTGAAAGCGCGCTGCATCATATCAAAATTCTTGAAGATCTGGATTTTCACGATATTATTGTTTCTATGAAGGCATCTGATGTTAATTTAGCCATTGAAGCATATGAAAAAGCAGCAAAAGCTTTTGATTACCCTCTTCATCTTGGCATTACAGAATCAGGTACTCTTTTTGCCGGTACAGTAAAAAGCGCCGCCGGTCTTGGTGCTATTTTAAGCAAGGGGATTGGAAATACACTTCGCATTTCACTAAGCGCCGATCCTGTAGAAGAAGTGAAAGTGGCTCGTGAACTTCTTAAGTCATTCGGCCTTGCAGCCAATGCGGCAACGCTTATTTCATGCCCAACGTGTGGACGAATTGAAATTGACTTAATTGCTATTGCTAACGAAGTGGAAGAATATATTTCAACTATTAAGGCACCTATTAAAGTAGCGGTACTTGGCTGCGCTGTAAATGGTCCGGGAGAAGCACGTGAAGCAGACATTGGAATCGCTGGCGCCAGAGGTGAAGGGCTGCTGTTCCGTCATGGAAAAACCGTTCGTAAAGTCCCGGAAGAAACAATGGTCGAAGAATTAAAAAAAGAAATTGACTTGATTGCGGAAGAATATTACCGTAAACAAGCGCTTCCGGTTGAGCAGTGATTTTGATGAAGGAAAAACGCTTTGGTATTGATATTGACGGCACAGTTACATGTCCGTCCAGCCTCGTCCCTTTTCTTAATGACGCGTTTTCTTTAAATATTACTTTGCAGGACATTAAAAAATATGATCTTGCAGAAGCTTTAAATATTTCACCTGACAAAATGCGTGACTGGTTTGATAAAACAGAGCCTGCTATTTACGCTGCTTCCCCTCTTGCTAAGGGAGCTGGCGAAGTTTTAGCTAAATGGCAAAAATCTTTTCACTTATTGTTTATCAGTGCCCGGCGTCAGCATTTGTTAGAGGTTACCGAAAAATGGTTTCAAGAGCAGCAACTTTATTTTGATCATTTAGAACTGATTGGGTCACACAATAAAGTAGAAGCTGCGAAACGGCATGCGGTTGACGTTTTTTTTGAAGACAAGCATGATAATGCAGTTATGCTTGCAGAAGAACTGAAAATACCGGTTGTGCTTTTTAATACGCCTTACAACCAGGAAACGGTTCCTGACAACGTTATACGTGTTGAAAACTGGTATGAAGCTAATTTATGGGTGAAAAATTGGCTTAAAACCAATGAAGCTGATTTTTTTACAGAAGCTGAAAAAGCGTGATCAATTTTTTGATCACGCTTTTTTTCTGCATTCTTCACAGCTTCCGTACACTTCAAACTTGTGTCCCGTAATTTCACAACCCGACAGTTCTTTTATTTCGCTCATCGGACAAATATTTATTTCTTTTGTTTTTCCACAAGAAAGACAAATAAAGTGATGATGGTGGTGGTTATGGGAACACGCAAAACGAAAATGACGTTCTCCGGAAAGTTCTGTTTCTTCTAAAATATCCATTTCTGCAAAAAGCGCCAGATTGCGGTAAATTGTATCGAAACTTAACCCTGGATAATCTTCTTTCATTTCTTCAAGTACGTCTTTAGCCGTTAAATATTTATCGTGACGTGCAAAAAGCGCTAGCATTTCTTCACGCTTACCCGTTTGTTTATAGCCTTTTTCTTTCATTATTTGTATTGCCTTTGGTAAGTTCATGATGACGTTCCTCCCGTTTAATCCCTTTCTTTTTTCCAAACAATCACAGCGAGTAAAATAAGAATAGACGTTACCACAATTGTTCCGCCTGGCGCAAGATCAAGATAAAATGCACTTACAAGTCCGGCAAGCACAGAAACTTCACCAAAAAACACAGAAAGCCAGATAGTCTGGGTAAAGCCTTTTGTAATACGCATTGCTGCTGCAACAGGAAGAGTCATTAATGCAGAAACAAGCAGGACTCCGACAATACGCATGGAAACAGCAATAACCAGCGCCGTTAAAATAATAAAAGCAAAATGAACTGCTTTTGCGGGAATTCCTGATGCTTTTGCGTACTCTTCATCAAAAGATAAAATAAAAAGTTCTTTGTAAAGCAGAAAAATAGTAACAATCACTAAAATACTAATAACAATGATAGCTAAAAGGTCACCCCGGCTAACAGCACTGACACTTCCAAATAAATAGCTAAACAAATCGGTAGTAAATCCGTCTGCCAGGGAAATAAAAATAACTCCGACTCCAATTCCGCCAGACATTATAATTGGTATCGCCAGTTCCTGGTAGTGTTTGTAAACACTTCGCAGCCGTTCTATTAAAAGTGAACCCCCTACTGAAAAAAGCATGCCAAAATAAAGGGGGTTTATGGCACTAAGAGCCGGCACAGCCTGTCCTAAAAAAAGCCCTGCTGCAATGCCTGAGAGCGCAACGTGGCTTAATGCATCTGCAATAAGCGATAAGCGGCGAACAACGATAAATGCTCCAAGCAACGGTGCAATAACACCGATAATAATCCCCGAAAGAAATGCGTTTTGTAAAAATTCATACGTAAGAATAGCTTCTATCATAATCGTTTCCCTTTCAATGATCGTGATGATGATCAAGCAGACGAATTCCATGACCATATAAATCAGATAGTTGCTGTTCATCGAGTTTTATAAACTGCTTCATGCTGCCATGAAAATGCAGATATTTATTTAAGCAAGCAACGTGTGTTACTTTATCGGTAATCGTCCCAATATCATGAGTCACGAGCAAAAGCGTCATTTGAAGTTCTTTATTTAAATAGGTAAGCATACGATAAAACGACTCTACATTTTGGCTATCAACACCTACAGTCGGTTCATCTAAAATTAAAATAGACGGTTGTGAAACAATTGCGCGTGCGATAAATACACGCTGCTGCTGACCCCCTGATAAATCGCCAATGTTTCTTTTCAAAAAAGATTCCATGCCAACTGCTTTCACAGCTTTTTCCACTGCTTCTTTTTCTTTTTGCCCCGGGCGCCGAAACAAACCAATTTTTTTTGCTAATCCGCCCATTACAACTTCTGAAACAGTTGCAGGAAAACCTGTATTAAAGGAGTTTGCTTTTTGCGAAACAAAACCAATTCGCTCCCATTCTTTAAATTTTTGCTGCGGAGTGCCGAAAAGGTCGATTTCCCCTTCTTGTACTTTTAGTAATCCAAGAATAATTTTAAGCAAGGTTGATTTTCCAGACCCGTTTGGTCCAACTAAGCCGATAAACGATCCTTTTGGAATCGATAAGTTTATATTTTTAAGAACGTAGTCACTTTCGTATCGATAATTCACATTACGAATGTTAATGACAGCTTGTTCCTCCATCATATTTATTGACTCCTTTAAAGTAAGAATGATTACGATTTAAACAACGTTTAGTATACAGCAAGATAGCTTTGAAGTAAATGAACCTGAATTAAGAAAGGAGAATGTCATGCAGCCGCTTCACCAGTTAATTAATAAGCGTGTTCAAAATATCACAAAAGAAGAATTGCTTGAGCAGGCAAAGAAATATCAAATTAAACTGACTGAAAAGCAAGCAGCCCAATTTATTGCCTGGCTTTCTACCCACGAAGTAGATTTGTTTTCTGAGAAAAAAAGAACAGAGCTGTTTCAAGCTGCTGAAGCCATTCTCGGAAAGCGAGAAGCAGCAGCACTTGAAAACATGCTCCGTCCATACAAGCATTTTCTTAAATTATAACACCTTCATAGATCTTGTGCCGCACATCTTCATCGAATGTTTTCGCGCGCAACATAGCGATTTCATGAAGGTATGGCGGTTTTTTGGAGTTTTTATCTTCTCCAATATAAGGTGTTTCCAGAATTTTTGGTACATGAGTAAGCTGTGGATGATGAACAATATAACTTAGTGCGTCAAAACCAATATGCCCAAAGCCAATGTTTTCATGACGGTCTTTCCCCGCTCCGAGTTCATTTTTGCTGTCATTAATATGGAGAACTTTTAATCGTTCGATGCCAATAATACGGTCAAACCGTTCCAGCACTCCGTCAAAATCTTCTTTAATATTATAGCCTGCATCATGGGTATGGCACGTATCAAAACAAACAGATAATTTATCATTTTGATTCACCATATCCATGATCATTGCAATTTCTTCAAAATAGCGGCCACATTCTGTTCCTTTTCCAGCCATTGTTTCCAAAGCAATTTGCACATTTTGATTTTGAGTAAGAACCTCATTTAAACCTTCAGCAATTTTTTTCAATCCGGCTTCAGTTCCCGCTCCAACGTGTGCCCCGGGATGCAAAACAATTTGTCCGGCTCCAATAGCAGTTGAACGCTCGATTTCCATTGCCAGAAAATCTACTCCCAGTTGAAAAGTTTCAGGTTTTATTGTGTTTCCTAAATTAATAATATAAGGGGCATGCACAATAATTTCACTAATGCCATTAAGCTCCATGTGATGGCGCCCTGCCTCAATGTTTAATTCTTCAATGGCTTTTCTGCGCGTATTTTGCGGTGCTCCTGTGTAAACCATGAAAGTTGTTGCTCCATAAGAAACAGCTTCTTCACTGGCGCTAAGAAGCATTTTCTTCCCGCTCATTGAAACGTGTGATCCGATTTTCAGCATAGCTTAAAAACTCCTTGTTACTTTTTATTGCGGGCATCAATACGGCGCTGGCGCTTTTCAATCTTTGCCACTTCAAATTTTCTTTTCTTTTTATAGCCTGGTTTTACTTTTTGAGGACGGCTTGTTACAGCCCGCACTTTCGGATTGACACTTTCTTCTTTTTTCTCGCGTTTTTTCCGGCGGTTTCGGTCGGCGGTTTCAACTACTTCTCCCCCGCGCACGTCTCCGTTGCTAAAAGTGATGTCTCGCTTTTCAAGCTTTGCCAGTGCATCTTCATCAGATGGCAGGTAAACAGTCGCACAAATACCTGACGCCCCCGCACGAGCAGTCCGGCCCGCACGGTGGATGTAAAAATCCAAATCGGCAGGAAGTTCATAATTAATAACATGACTGACACCTTCAATGTCAATTCCCCGTGCTGCCAAATCAGTTGCTACAATATAGCGGTATTCAAGATCATGAATTTGCTTCATCATTTTTTTACGTTCTCTCGGCGGCAAGTCTCCATGGATCCTCCCTGTTTTCAACCCTTTTGCATCTAGTTTATTCGCTACTTCATCAGCTTTTTGTTTTGTATTGGTAAAAACAACGGCAAGGTATGGATTAAACGCAACAAGCAGATCGTGCACAACATCTACTTTATCGCGACTTTTTGCAGGAATAAGCAAGTGCTCAATGTTTTTAGCCGATGTTTGTTTTGGCTCTATATGCACATACTCAGGGTTTTCCATGTATTTCTTTAGAAATGGCTTTAATTTCTCTGGAATAGTGGCAGAAAAAACAAACATCCCCAACTTTTCTGGCATTCCGGAAGCAATACGGTCAACGTCATTGATAAATCCCATATCAAGCATAAGATCTGCTTCATCGACCACAAGCATGTCCGCCTTATGAACAGAAATCGCATTATCCCCAATCAAATCTGCAATCCGCCCTGGCGTTCCAACCATAATATGAGGCGGGGTTTTTAAACGCTCTACATCACGTTTTTTATCGGTCCCTCCCACAAAATGCCGCACTACAATTTCCTCTTCAGATTCTTTCGCCACTTTTTGGAACGCTTGATAAATTTGAGTCGCAAGCTCACGTGTTGGTGCTGTAACAACCGCTTGAACTTCTTTTTTCTCAATATTAATGCGATTTAAAATCGGCAAAACATAGGAATGAGTTTTTCCTGTACCCGTTTGAGATTGCCCAATCGCACTTTCCCCTTTTAAAATCAGCGGAATCATATTGCGTTGAATAGGTGTTGGTTCTTTAAATCGAAGTGCTTCGATTCCTTTATAAATAAACGGTTTTAACCCGTATTGTTCAAATGTATGGTTTGCCATGTGGCACCACCATCCTTTCACGTTCAAAGTTTATGCACGTTACGATGATATACCAAAAGCGACTAGAAAGCAAAGGAACGTTTACGCACATGCTAGTTCCAGAATGAATACGATAGAGAAAAAGGAAAGGGTGACTATTTTGTTACACCGATACGCACCACATGCGAGACATCATTTTTTCAATCCATATCCTCCAGTTCCGCCTACTCCGCCATTTTCTATTCATCCATCTATTTTGTCTGCAGCAAAATCCGGCAAGTGGCTCGAGCAGGCACGGCAGGTGATGGCAACTGCCGAACAAATGAGGCCGCTGATTGATCAATATGGACCGCTTGTTAAAAATCTTCCTTCCATGTGGAAGCTATACAGGGCAGTCCAGGCTATGCCAGATCCAGATGCTCCAGAAGAAAAAATCGAAGCACATGAAGAAAAACCTTTAGAAAAAAGTTTCCCGAAAAAAGCGGCTTTGAAAACTTCCGAATCAGTTCCATGGTTTCCGAACCAATATCGTTGAATGCTTTGTTTTCCTCTCTTCCTCCTTTATAATAGAAAAGAGAAGAATGAGGAGGCTGCTAAATGAAAGTTATTAAAATTTCACCCCGCGGTTATTGTTACGGTGTTGTTGATGCAATGGTGATTGCCCGTAATGCCGCTCTTGATAAAACGCTCCCGCGACCAATTTATATCCTTGGCATGATTGTCCATAACAAACATGTTACAGATGCATTCGAAGCAGAAGGCATTATTACCCTGGACGGGAAAAACCGCAAAGAAATTATTGAGCAGGTAAATGAAGGAACCATTATTTACACCGCTCATGGGGTATCACCGGAAGTGCGGGAAATTGCCCGTCAAAAAAATTTAACAACCATTGATGCAACTTGTCCGGATGTTACGGTTACTCACGATTTAATCCGTGAAAAAAAGGCGGAAGGCTACCATATTATTTATATCGGTAAAAAAGGGCATCCCGAGCCAGAAGGCGCTGTTGGTGTTGCTCCTGATGTTGTTCACCTTGTGGAAAATATCATTGATGTTAAAATGCTTAAAATAGAAAGTAATAAAATCATTGTTACAAATCAAACCACTATGAGCCAATGGGACGTTATGGATATTATGGATGCTATAAAGGAAAAATATCCTTATGCAGAGATGCATAAAGAAATTTGCCTGGCCACTCAAGTTCGCCAGGAAGCTGTTGCCGAGCAAGCTGGGCAAGCCGATGTTTTAATTGTAGTGGGCGATCCAAAAAGCAATAATTCCAATCGCCTCGCTCAAGTATCCATTGAAATTGCCGGTACAACAGCTTATCGAGTTTCCGATGTGACAGAAATTGATATTGAATGGCTGAAAAAAGCTGAAACAGTGGCTGTTACAGCGGGTGCTTCCACTCCAACACCTATTGTAAAAGAAGTTATTCAATTTTTGGAAGCATTCGATCCTCAAGATGACTCAACCTGGGTACGTGAGCAAAAAGTACCCCTTGAGAAAATTCTCCCAAAAGTAAAAAGATCAACTTTAACTTCACGGTAAGAAAAAAAGCAGCTCCTTTACCAGGAGCTGCTTTTTCAAATAAAATAAAAAGGGTTTGTATCTTTCTTTGAAGCTAAAAAGACCACATTAAAGTTTTGTTTTTCTGCTTTTTCTTTTAAAACAGACGCTAGCCCTTTTTTCATAATTTTTTCTACATTGTGACCGGGATCCACCATGGCAATGCCCTGGGCGTCCGCATCATGTGCTACATGATAGTAAAGATCCCCCGTCACGTACACGTCTGCCCCTTTTCTGAGGGCTGCCTGCCAATATTTGTTTCCATCCCCGCCAAGGACAGCTACTTTTTGGACTTTCCTGCTTAAGTCGCCTACAACGCGCACACCGTTTGATTCAAGAGCCTCTTTTGTAAAAATCGCAAACTGTTCAAGCGTCATTGATTCAGAAAGTGTACCAATTCGTCCAAGACCAAGTGTT